>JALRDM010000167.1 GCA_023262195.1 Salibacteraceae bacterium
GGGGCTGGCTTTCCCGTGTATATGGGTAAAGGTGCAAAGCTTCAACGCGCGCTTATTCAGTTCTTCTTGGATCAAGGCGAAGCAGCGGGTTACACAGAAGTGATTCCTCCTTATCTAGTAAATGCCGACTCTGGATTTGGAACGGGACAATTACCAGATAAAGACGGGCAGATGTATCACGCCACTGCCGATGATTTATACTTGATTCCAACCGGTGAAGTACCTATCACTAACATCTATCGAGATAGAATTATTGCGGAAGATGTATTGCCAATAAAAAATATTGGCTACTCTCCCTGTTTTAGAAGGGAAGCAGGTTCTTATGGCAAAGATGTGCGAGGATTGAATCGACTGCACCAATTTGACAAGGTGGAGATTGTGCAAATAGAACACCCCGATAAAAGCTATGCAGCGCTAGAGCAAATGGTTTCATACGTAGAAAATCTTTTGCAAAAACTAGAACTCCCATATAGGGTATTGCGTCTATGTGGTGGCGACATGGGTTTTACAGCTGCACTTACATATGATTTGGAGGTTTACTCAAAAGGTCAAGGTCGTTGGTTAGAGGTTAGTTCCGTTTCAAACTTTGAGACCTATCAAGCGAACCGCATGAAACTAAGAATAAAGGGAACGGATGGGAAAAAGCAAGTTGCTCATACTCTAAATGGCAGCGCTTTGGCACTTCCTCGTATCGTGGCTGCGTTATTGGAAAACAACTTTGATGGTCAAAAAATTAATATCCCTGATGCGTTGCAGGCTTATACCAAATTTGATTCGATATCATGAAACTAGCATTCACAGCACTATTTATTGCGCTCAGCGTAATCACAATGACTTCTTGCGACAGCGCCATTAAAACCCAAAGACTCAAGAGAATTGACAGCCTTGGCACCTATTTAAATCACGTGAACGAGGTGACGTCCAATGTTGATTCTGCCTTGATTGAAAAGAGGATAAACAACCTATCAACCACTGGCGACTGGGTGCTCGCAAACATTACCGATACACTAGACCCTAAACCTGGAATCACCTTTGGCGATCATTTGAGATGTAAAAAGTTCTATGATAAATCTCGGCTAAGGTTGATGCAAGTAAAGACAGAATTAAAATACAGCGAAAAGCAACTTCAAAAATTAAGGACTGATGTAGAAAACAGCTTCTATGGCGATGAAGAGTTTGAGGGATATTTTAAAACAGAAGCACAAGCCATAGAAAAGCTTGTAAATGCTTCCGATGAATTAGCCGCGACCTACGAATCGGTGAATGCTCAATATGACTACACCAAACCAAAGGTTGACGCCATTGTTGACAGTATAAAAGCAATTATTTACTCTCCTGAGCCAATTTAAAACATACCTGCTACTTTTTTTTCTGGCCTTCTCTCCATGCGCCATTTTCGCTCAAGGCACAACAGACGAACAGCTAGCCGCACACTACTATCGTGAAGGAGAATTTGATAAAGCCTTAATTTATTACGAACGGCTTTATGATGCCAACGGAAGTGACGAGAATTATGAATACTGCTTGAATAGCCTTCTCGCAACTGAAGACTTTAAAAGCGCTCAAAAATTAGCTGAAAAGCATTCAAAGGCACATCCAAAAAACATTTCATTCGATATCGATATTGGCCGCGTGTTAAGAAGGGCGGGCGAAGAAGACAAAGCCGAAAAGCACTTCGATAAAATTGTAAAAGGCCTCAATAATGCCTCTGTAAATCAGATTTTGAATGCAGGGCGAGCGTTTTCAGAGATGAATGATCTGCCACGAGCGCTTATGGTCTATACCAATGCTCGAAAGAAAATGGGAAACAGCTATCCCTTCCATTTTCAAATCGCCCAAGTGAAAGGAGAGATGGGCGATGTAGAAGGCATGATCAATGAATACTTAGATGTTTTGACGGTAAGTAATGGATATATACAAAGCGTACAAAACACGCTAAATAGGGTCATCGGGTTCGAAGAGGATAACAAATACAACGAGGTCTTATTGGCTGAGCTCAACCGAAGGGTACAGCGCAATCCTGAAAGCGACATCTATGCAGAAATGCTCATTTGGATATTTATGAAGCAGGATAAGTATGATGCTGCTTTAATGCAAGTCATTGCCTTGGATAAGAAAAACAAAGAAGATGGCCAACGCGTAATTGATGTTGCCAATGTTGCCTTGAGTGACTACAAATACAATACGGCCATTAAGGCTTTTGAATACGTTAAATCAAAAGGTCCTCGCTCCTATTATTACTTAGATGCCCTTTTGGGACAATTGCGCGCATCCAAAGAGAAAGTAACTTCAGGTATATACAGCCAAGAAGCCATTGCCCAACTTATCGCGGATTATGAATCCACCTTAGATGAATTGGGAATATCAGCAAGGTCAGCTATGATCATCAATGATTTTGCGATGACCAAAGCTTTTTATGAAAGTAAGTACAGCGAAACTGCCATAGAAGAAGCGGCCGGTATCCTTGAAAACGCCTTGACCATGCCTGGGTTGGATGTTAATACGGAAGCCTTGCTAAAGATTCAACTGGCAGATATATACGTTTTAAAAGGAAGGATTTGGGATGCTTCGCTATTATACGCACAAGTTGAGAAAACATTTAAGTACGATAAAATAGGGCATTCTGCAAAACTGAAAAACGCACTTGTGTTTTACTATGCAGGCGATTTTTACTGGGCACAAAGCCAACTCGATGTATTAAAAGGATCGACTTCGAAACTCATTTCAAATGATGCCGTTGAATTAAGCGCCTTTATCACTGAGAATATTGGCATTGATTCGAATCTCGAAGCATTAAGCATGTTTGCAGACATGGAACTACTCATGGCCCAGCATAAGTATGATTCTGCACTCCACAAACTCGATACCATTGAAATGATTTTTCCTGGCCATGAGCTGGGCGACAACATTCTATTTCAAAAGGGTATTATTCAAACAGAGCTCGGTAATTACGAAAGTGCCGTTTCCAACTTTCTTGAAATTCCAAAGCGGTATCCGTTCGGTATACTCAATGATAACGCCATCATGGAGGCCGCCAAAATAAATCAAGAAAAGCTGGGGAATGACGAATCTGCAATGGAGCTGTATCAAACAATTCTCACCGACTATTCCAATAGTCTCTACACCGTTGAGGCTAGAAAACGATTCAGAAAGCTCCGTGGTGATTCTGTTCAATAAATTACCCAAGCTGTGTTAGTTACTTTCTTCGCTTCGTTGTAACTCCCGGATTCTTTATAAATAGTTTCGTCTCCATTATGGCCGCTAAGAGTGATGAAAAATTTCAAAAACGAAGACTAAGAAGCTCCTACATCTCAGTTATTCTTAGTGTTTCGTTGGTGCTGTTTACCCTAGGCTTGCTTGGTTTATTTCTACTTTACACTCAAAAAATCACCAATCAAGTAATTGAAGATATCGGCTTCACGGTTTATTTATATGATGATGTAAAGCAAGTGGATGTTGACAGGCTCAAAAAGGCCATAGATATCGCAGACTATACACGCACGTCAACCTATATATCAAAAGACGAGGCCATAGAAATACTCAAACAAGACCTCGGTGAGGACTTTATGCAGTATTTGGATTACAACCCCCTTTTGGCCTCTATTGATGTTAAAGTAAAACCTGCTTACGCTAGTACAGACAGCCTAGCCGTTGTAAAGGCTAGTCTTTCAAGAAGCTCAAAAGTCAAAGAAATTGTATACCAAGAATCGCTCATACAAAAGGTTCAAGAAAATCTCAGAATTGCAGGATTGGTGATTTTAATCTTCAGCAGTCTCTTATTGGTGGTGGCCATAGCATTAATTAACAACAGTATTCGGCTCTCAATTTACAGCCGAAGATTCATTATTAAAAGCATGCAACTGGTGGGTGCGACCCAAGGTTTTATTCGAAGGCCATTTGTTCAACGTGGCATTCTACACGGGGTTTACAGCGCTTTAATCGCAATGCTACTCATCATGGGAGTGATGTATTATTTACAAAATGTTCTCCCTGATCTAATTCAAATCGAAGACATTGAAATTCTAGCCTACCTCTTTGTGTTGGTAATGGCGCTTGGAATTATAATTTCGTGGGTTTCTACGAGTTTGGCAGTGCGCAAGTATCTCCGAATGAGAGGCAACAAATTATATTAAGAATGAGCGAAAACAACACTCCATCTGAATTTCCTTTAGAGAAGAAAAACTTCATGTTGATTGGTATTGGAGCAGCAACGGTTATCATCGGGTTCTTCCTAATGAGCGGTGGCGGTGCAGATGACGCAACCTCTTTCAGTCCCGATGTGTTTAGCTTCAGAAGAATGTATATCGCGCCAATCACCATCTTAGCAGGATATGGTTTGGTTATGTACGGAATCATTAAAAAGTAACCACGCTTGGGTGCCTTGGAAGCCATTTTACTGGGTATAATTCAAGGTCTCACCGAATTCTTACCCGTCAGTAGCAGCGGCCATCTCGAACTTGCAAAAGTGATCTTAGGAGATGATAGTCTCCCGGAGGAAAGCTTGCTTTTCACCATTGTTCTCCATTTCGCTACAGCACTAAGCACTATAGTGGTATTCAGACGAGAAATTGGGCAAATCTTCAATGGTTTAACGCAGTTCAAATGGAATGATGAGGCTCAGTTTTCAGTTATGATCATCATCTCTATGTTTCCGGCCGCATTAATCGGTGTTCTGTTTAATGATGAAATTGAAGCCTTATTCTCTCACCAGGTATTACTGGTTGGAGCAATGCTGCTCATCACTGGCCTTTTACTCTTTTTGGCCGATCGAGCCAAAAACACTCAAAAGTCTGTAGGTTTTTTAGGCGCATTTATCATTGGGATAGCCCAAGCCATTGCCATACTCCCTGGTATAAGCCGAAGTGGCGCTACAATTTCAACATCAGTTTTACTAGGAATAGACCGGGAAAAGGCCGCCAGATTTAGCTTCTTAATGGTGGTGCCCCTAATCTTTGGCAAGGTGGCAAAAGATGGCTTAAGTGGAGATTTGCTGTCAACAAACCTTGAAATCCTTCCAATTATTTTGGGTGCAGCAGCCGCATTTATTTCCGGTCTGCTTGCATGCAATTGGATGATCGCTTTGGTCAAACGAAGTCAGCTCAAATACTTCAGCTATTACTGCTTTATCGTTGGATTGGTCGCAATTCGTCTCTCATACTAGCGATTCATGTCTGACATCACCCCATTTGGACTAACACTCTTAGTTGACAAGCCCCTTACTTGGACTTCTTTTGATGTTGTCAATAAACTCAGATATACCGTAAAGGAACTTACAGGTAAGAAAAAGAATAAAGTCGGACACGCAGGCACCCTCGACCCACTCGCCACTGGGCTGCTTATCATTTGCATTGGTTCACATACAAAGAAAATTGAAGGCCTACAAGGCCTACCAAAAGCCTATACAGGAACAATCAAACTTGGTGCAACTACCCCGTCATATGACCTGGAATTGCCCATTGACCAAACCTACCCGATACCCGAATGCGATCATAATCTGATGCAAAAGGTTGCCAACTCATTCGTGGGAACAATAGAACAAATTCCGCCAGCCTTTTCGGCTAAAAAAATTGCAGGTAAAAAAGCATATGAGTTGGCACGAAAAGGGAGAAATGTCGATTTAAATCCCTCCTTAATTAAAATATCCGAGTTTAAAATAACCACTGAAAACTATCCCGAAATCAACTTTGAAGTGAAGTGCAGTAAAGGAACATACATTAGGAGTCTGGCACATGATTTTGGAATCAAACTCAATACAGGAGCGCATCTCACTTCGTTGAGAAGGACCCAAATTGGACTATATAGTGTAACAAATGCCCACACTGTTGAATTGGCCATTGACCATATCCGAGAGGAATACGCTAATTACTTGAAACACAAGTAGGAAAAGTGGTATTCATTTATAAATTTGCCGCCCGTTTTCCAAAGCATATCAAAAGACCGAGATGACATACAGAATGAAGCTTTCTCAATTTAAATTCAACCTTCCGAAAGACCTGGTTGCTGAGTATCCATCCGAAGAACGCGATGAAGCGAGATTGATGGTTGTAGATGTGAGTAAAGGAACTATTGAGCATCGCGTGTTTAAGGATATCATCGACTACTTTGACGAAGGAGACGTAATGGTTCTTAACGATACACGTGTTTTCCCGGCTCGATTATATGGAAATAAGGAAAAAACAGGAGCGAAAATAGAAGTGTTTCTTCTTAGAGAGCTTAATCGTGAGAGCAGGCTTTGGGATGTTTTAGTAGACCCAGCAAGGAAAATCAGGATTGGAAATAAGCTCTACTTTGGTGAAGACGATTCACTGGTAGCCGAAGTAATCGACAATACCACAAGTCGAGGCCGGACACTTAGATTCTTGTTTGACGGCAGCTACGAAGAATTCAGAGAAACACTCATGAACATGGGTAATACTCCATTGCCAAAGTATATCAAAAGAGAGGTTGAGCCTTCTGATGAAGAGCGCTATCAAACCATCTATGCTGCAAACGAGGGTGCTGTTGCCGCTCCTACGGCAGGTTTGCACTTTAGCCGAGAGTTAATGAAAAGGCTTGAACTCAAAGGCATTGATTTTGCGAATCTTACGCTACATGTTGGGCTAGGGACTTTCCGAACCGTGGAAGTGGAAGATTTAACGAAGCATAAAATGGACTCAGAGCAGGTGATTATTGGCCAAGAGTGCTGTGACATAGTGAATAACGCAAAGGATAAAAAGAA
>JALRDM010000178.1 GCA_023262195.1 Salibacteraceae bacterium
CTTCAGTTGAGTATGACTCACTGCGCTGGAGTACTGGTGAAACCAATGAACTATTCATACCAAAAGCCTCTGGTTCATACACCGTAGAAGTGTTCGCTCCGCCATGCTCTGCCGAATTTACTGCTGTGGTTGACTCGGTAGTTTGTCCAATTAACTGCGACCCGTATTTCCCGAATGTCTTTAGCCCGAACAATGATGGCATTAACGATTTCTTTGAATCCAGTATCGATCACACTGATTGTGGACATTCAGAAATGAACCTGCAAATTTTTAATCGTTGGGGTAATTTATTGTTTAGCGCACAACATCTAACCGAACCTAAGTGGGACGGTGTTTCCAATGGTACGCCTGCTACGGAAGGAGTATATTACTACGTGTTTGATGCGCTTGACGCCAGCGGAAAGGCATATCGATTAAATGGATATTTTCATTTGAAGCGATAACGTGGACAACGATTTCTTCGATCAAGTTTATCAAGTAGTCAGGCTCATCCCCTATGGGCGGGTAACGAGCTACGGTGCCATAGGCAAATACCTTGGGGCCGCACGCTCAGCGCGCATGGTGGGCTGGGCTATGAATAATGCGCACGGACAAAAACCGTCTGTGCCTGCACACATTTGTGATTATTAGGGATTTTTTTGATCATTTCGTAATCATAGTATTGGATACACTTAATTTTTGTCCGCTCCTCGATTTTCACATAAGTCTGCGTACAAACCTTCCAATACGCATGAGCAATTGAATATTAAAGCCTTTTAATTATCTTTAAGGCTTAACTCTAAAGTATTCGATCATGACTTCACGCTTCTTCGCGCTTCTTTTATTAGTTGTACCAATGCTGGTCTTCAGTCAAGGCGGGCAAACTGGTGTTGTAAACAATACTAATTGCACTTTTTGGGTAACTTTCTACCCCGACAATGGCACGGCCTGCACGCCAGCGACTGCAACGAGTATATGTGTTGCTGCCAATTCAGGTCCAACAACTATTGCAAACCTTGGAGCAGGAATAGATAACTGTTATTTTATTGTTTATGAAACAGATCCAGGTTGCGCAAATACACCAGCAAATTGCTACGGACCAACGCATTATTTAGGTTTTCCATCTGGGTCATGTGCAAATTACTCTGGATATCCGGACTTTAAACATAACATTACTTCTAATTGTCCTGGGTGTACTGCTCTTAATCCGACATACGACCTTGACGTACTTTTCGTATCTGGATCTACTAGCGATTTTATTTTGACGATAAACTAAATAATCAAATTGATTGCAAATCAACATGTATCCAACTTCATTGTCGGAGTTTGCTCAGGATGGATGATATTAGTTTTAACCTCAAACAGTGCCGCTCAAGGTCCGACTTCAAATTGGTTTTTTGGCAACCAAGCAGCATTCAAATTCACAGACTACCAACCTGTAAACTTACCAAACAGCTCGGCAATGTCTGCAGGTCACGGAGTTGCTACGGTATCCAATATTCGTGGGGAACTGGAATATTATGCTCAACCAGAAATTGCCTACAATAGGCAACATCAAATTGTTCACAATGGCGACAATCTAAATGGTATTCAGGTAAGCTGGCAGGGAGCAATGTTGATTCCACATATGGCAGATCCAAATCGGCATTTTTTGATTACTAATCAATTTTTATCTGGCTTTGGAGGTACGGGGCACTATTACCATCAAATCAAAAAGACATGGAAATATCCTACGGGAGAGATTATGCCATCGGACAAAAATTTGTTCTTTTCTGATAGTACCGGTGAGCGCCTCACCGCTGTACACCATGCCAACGGTCGCCATATCTGGCTCATTGTGAGGTATCCCAACTCAGATTCAATTGGAGCGTTTTTACTTACAGAACTTGGCGTTCAGCAGCCCCCTGTCATCTCTTACTCGAGTGTCCCCGACACCAACCAGCCTCGTGGGCAAATGAAAGCTTCCCCAAGAGGAGATTTTCTAGGAGAGAATATACAGGGCAGTAGCGCTGCTGGTGAGAATATCGGCATGCTACACCGATTCGACCGTGCCACAGGTAAAGCCAGCAGCACATTGATTTTACCTGCATTTGACTCTACGGTTGTGAATTACCCTCAAATGGGCTGTGAGTTTTCTCAATCGAGCAATAATTTCTTCATGACCTTTGGATCTCCCTTGGAAGGCTTGCTACAATATTCAATTGTAAACTATGACTCTTTGTCTGTGAATGCATCACGATTCTTCCATCAAGTTGTAGCAAATGGCCGGAGCATGCAGATTGGAATTGACAGTAAGATCTATATTTCAAACTCGGGAGCCAATATACTGTGCATAGAAAATCCTGATGCACCTGCTGCACAATTGATTGTGAATGACTCTGCACTCAGTGTTGCTCCAGGCAATCCAGGTAGTGGCCTCCCTGATTTTGTGCAAACATTTTTTCATCCCGCTTATTTTGATTACAGCCGAGCTTGTAGCCATGAACCCATGAAGTTTTGGTCGCGTAATGGCAATGTAGATAGCGTATTGTGGGATTTTGGGGATCCCGCCAGTGGTGCATTCAATTCGAGTACTCAAATAAATCCAACGCACAGTTTTACTTCTAAGGACACCTTCGGGGTTACCTTATGGACCTATCATAATGGTTCCATTGATTCTTTTTATCGTGAAATAGTGTTGTATGAACCTCCATCGCTGAGTGATGTCGACTCCATTTACGCGGGCTGTGCAGGTCAACCGTTGGAGGTGACCATTCCGCTGACCAATGAATACACAGGGGTGCTCTGGGAAGACAGCCTGCAGGATGCGCAGCGGATTTTTACCGAACCAACCGTCACCAAGGTCATCATTTATAATTTTTGCGACACCATCACCGCTCCAGTTCGGGTCGAGTTTGATACCGCCCCACAAATTGAGCTGGGCAATGACACAATATTTTGTGGTGGATTAGCTGCGATTTCACCAAAACTTGTGGATGCACGACTCGTTTGGTGGTCTAATGGCGATACTGGATTCAGCACCATGGTTGACGATACCGGATCCTATACCGCCTTTGCAGGCAACGGCTGCGATACGGTCTCTGATGACATCCGTTTATTCAGGCCAACACCCCCAACTCGAGTTGGCAATTCAACTATAGACACCTGCATCGATTTGTCTGAGGCGGTTCCTTTACCATTGGTTCCCGATGGCATTAAACAATTGGTTTATAATCGAATTGGCGAAAACGTGGATGAGTTTTTTGACTTCGGTATCGATACCTATAACATCGTGAGAGCCTCTGCTTGCGATACAGTAATTGACACTTTCTACACCTCGATTTCTGTTGTTCCTGAAGGGGTTATTAACCAAATTGGCGGATGGTGTTTGCCCGATGGGCTTTCTCTGGCCTTTGAGGCTTCGGTAGAATATGACTCCCTCCGATGGAGCTCTGGTGAAAATGCTCAAATTATAGCGCCTAAATCTTCCGGAAGATACTCTGTTGAGGTGTTCGCTCCACCATGTTCTGCCAGTTTCATCACCTCTGTAGACTCGGTAGTTTGTCCAATTAACTGCGACCCGTATTTCCCGAATGTCTTTAGCCCGAACAATGATGGCATTAACGATTTCTTTACAGCCAATATTGATCATGTCGCCTGTGGGCATTCAGAAATGACACTACAAATTTTCAATCGATGGGGAAATATGTTGGTCAACCTGAGAAATGTTGAGGAATTGCAATGGGATGGATTTGTAAATGGATCCCCTGCTTCTGAAGGAGTGTACTTTTATATCTTCACTGCTAAGGATGCCAGTAACAAGGATTACCAGCTGAATGGATATTTTCACCTGAAGCGATAGCGTGGATAACGATTTCTTCGATCAAGTTTATCAAGTGGTGCGGCTCATCCCTCCAGGGAGGGTGACGAGCTACGGTGCTATCGGGAAATACCTTGGGGCAGCACGCTCAGCACGCATGGTGGGCTGGGCAATGAATAATGCCCATGGACAAAAACTATCTGTGCCTGCACACCGCGTGGTCAATCGACAAGGACTCCTTACAGGAAAAATGCATTTCGAAACGCCTGTTCAAATGGCGGAGCTGCTTGAGGCGGAGGGGGTTCGGGTGAAAAATGATCAGATCGTTGATTTTCAATCCGTGTTTTGGGATCCTGTGATTGAGCTTGAACTGTGATTAATGCGTTAACGCATTAAATACATCCTGCAAATCAATATTAAAAACACACCCATCCACATAACCTCGATTGCCAAGCTTACTCGTAGGTCGTTTTTTACATTCTGCTTCTATCATTTGAGAGCCCTCTCCGGGCTGCCATGGGGCAAAACCAAGTTGGGGCGTAGTAGCAAACCAAAGTGAAATCACCTTCTTTTTTAATGCCGATGCGATGTGCATCATCCCGGTGTCGTGGGTTATAACACATTCCGCTTGAGCTATAATACTCGCGCTTTGGCCAATCGAATAAGCACCACAAGCATTGTAAACGTTTTGGCCACACTGTTTGGCAATTTCGGCCCCTCTCTCTTGGTCTTCTTTGCCCCCGACCAATAACAATGGACGATCAATTTTCTGACAGAGTGCCACGATTTTATCCTTGGGTAAAATCTTGCCTTTCATTTTTCCTCCAATGGCATAAACCACATAACCAGACCGGAAAGCGGCTGGCAATGTCGAACCTGCGACCTTATCATTTTCAGCAAGGAAAAAATCCAACCCTTTGCCGTCATCCTCAATACCGAGTGCGGCAACCGCATCAAAACATCGGGTAACAAAATGCCCAATGGGTAGCATTTCTCGCTTTGTATTGACATAAATCCACTTGGCAAGATTTCGTTTATCCACCGTGAAATTTAGCGCCTTCACCAACCGCTTCACTTGGCCAGATCGAAGATTATTATGCAGGTCTACTGCGTAATCATAGCGCGTTGAAGCAAGTAAGTCCTTCTGTTCAAATACGCTCTTCTCGATGGTGATTACTCGGTTTAAGTTCGGGTTTGATTCCAATATAGCCGCGTAACCAGATTTAGTGATATAATCGATCTCTACTTCACCCTCCAACTGCTGTTTAAGTGCCCTGATGATGGGCGTGGTGAGCACAATGTCCCCAATGGAACTAAATCGAATTATGAGTATGCGTGTAAGCATTGCCACGAATGGCACGAATTTACGCCAATGGATTGTGCATTACCATAGGTCTTGACATTCGTGAAAATTAGTGTAATTCGTGGCCTTATCTGGTAAAGTATGTCAGGATTATTATTCAACCAGGAAGTTTATGACATAATCGGTGCGTGCATGGATGTTCATAATGAGCTTGGGCATGGCTTCTTAGAAGTGGTTTATGGTGATGCGCTAATGATAGAATTTGAAAAAAGAGGGATACCGTTCAACCGAGAACAGAAATTCGAAATTGGTTACAAAGGCCAAGTATTAGCACATCAATACTATACCGACTTTGTGGTATTCGACAAAATCATTCTAGAGTTGAAGGCTGCGTCATATATCGTTGATGAACACATTGCCCAAACTCTTAATTATGTGAAGGCTTCCAATCTTCAGCTCGGACTAATCGTCAATTTCGGCCGTGAAAAAATGGAGTATAAAAGGCTAATCTATTCTTAAAGACTTGACTATTCGCGTGCATTCGTGACATTCGCGGAACACTCTTTATGTTAATCGATTCACATACCCATATTTATCACGAAAACTTCGAGGAAGATTTTGATGAAATGATTGCGCGCGCGCAAAGCGGAGGTATAGGTTATTTCTTGATGCCTGCCATTGATTCAGAATACCATGAAGCCATGCATGGTGCAGCAGAGCGGCTTGAGCAAGCCATACCCATGATGGGCGTACATCCGTGTTCAATAAAATCAAATTTTCAAGAAGAACTCGATATCGCGAAAGGATACCTTTTCGAGAATCCAGAAAAATATTGTGCCGTAGGGGAAATCGGAATTGACCTTTACTGGGATAAGACCACGCTTGATATCCAAATTGAAGCTTTCGAAACGCAAATTGAATGGGCCAAACAACTGGGCAAACCTATTGTAATTCATGTGCGGGATGCCTTTAACGAAACCTTGAAAGTCATCGATCGACTAAACGATGACAACCTCACCGGTGTGTTTCATTGCTTTACCGGGACCAAAGAACAAGCGGAGCATATCATCAACTATGGTGGGTTTAAGTTGGGTATTGGAGGTGTGGTCACTTTTAAGAATGGTAAAATCGATCAATTCATTAGCGAGATTGGATTGGACCACCTCATTCTGGAAACGGACGCACCATATCTGGCTCCCAAACCGCATCGGGGAAAAAGAAATGAGCCCGCTTACGTGGCTCTAGTCGCAGAAAAATTAGCATCTTGCTATGGTGTTTCAGTGCACGAAATCATTGAAACCACAACTGAAAACTGCAGAAACCTATTTTACCTTGAATTCCCATCCTATGCGTAGTGTAATTGGCAGCGTACTCGTCCTGACCTGTTTTCTTGCTCAAGGCCAAAAAGACACTTCAAAAATCACCTTCGGAGCTTATGCCGATGGGTATTATTCTTATTACACAGGCGCAAGAGAAGTAGCTTATCAGCAACACGACTGCATTGGTGCATTTCACAACAACTTTGGGTTGAATATTGCGCAACTCACTGGTGCCTATGAGTCTGACCGTGTACGGGGTGTGCTCACGCTGCACGCAGGCGATATACCGGCTATCGCATGGTCTGGCACTTACAGAAATATCCAAGAGGCAAATGCTGGTGTGCGCCTGGCAAACCGCCTTTGGCTGGATGTTGGGTTTTTCAAAACACATGTCGGAACCGAAAGCTTTTTGCCCAAAGACAATTTGATGAGCATCATCACCCTAGGAACATTCTATGGGCCTTTTTATCAAAGTGGCGCTCGGCTGAGCTACGACACTAAATCCGATTGGCATTTCGAACTCCACGCGATAAACGGTTATAACTTACACATTGACGACAATAATTTTAAAACGTTCGGGCTTTTGGTCTCGCATGATTTTAGCGACCATTTTGGAATGAGTTACTCTGGAATGGCGGGTCAAGAAAACGTGGGTCAACTCGATGATGGTTACCTCGTTTATCAAAACATTTATGCGAATTTGAACTATGACAAACTAGACGTTCAAGTTGGCCTAGATGTGGCAACGGCCGATCAATGGAAGACAGGTCAGGGGTGGCTTCCCGGCCCATTGATCGCAGGTTTAGCTACGGTAAAGTATCACCTCAATGACAAGTTTGCCATCAGTGCCAGAGGCGAAATTTTTAGTGATGAGAGCTCCATCAATAGTCTGCAGCTCACCCCTTCAGTAAATCCCCCCACTGGACGCTCTCGAAATGTAGAATCGGTGGGAATGACCGTTTATGGAGGAACCATCGGGATTGAATATGCCCCGAGTGAAATTGGCTACCTGCGCATTGAATCGCGCATACTCTATGACCCCCAAGCCTCGCTGAGCTCAGCGCCCAATGACTATTCTGCGCTTGAAGCTGGAGCAAACCCAATGCTCAATGGGCGAGCACAATTGATTGCTACTGCCGCTTTCTTTATTGATAAAACTTTCAAACTCGCCAAGTGACATCCATCTTGATTATATACACGGGAGGCACCATCGGTATGGTGGAATCAGAAGACCAAAAAACGCTGGTTCCGTTCAACTTGGAGCACATCTTATCCCATGTTCCAGAATTGAAAAAACTCGATGTGATTCTCGAAGCTCATTCCTTTGATAAACCCATTGATAGCTCTGATATACAACCCCACCACTGGACAGAACTTGGCACCATTATCAGCTCTCGTTATGGCGATTTCGATGGATTTGTGATCTTGCACGGATCAGACACACTAGCCTATACGGCTTCGGCTCTAAGCTATATGCTGAATGGTTTGAGCAAACCGGTAATCTTAACTGGATCACAGTTGCCCATTGGCATGATCCGCACAGATGCCAGAGAAAACCTCATCACTGCAGTTCAGATAGCATCGCAGCAGATCAATGATGAGCCCGTAGTTCAAGAAGTCGCGGTGTACTTTGAAGATCATTTGTATCGAGGTAATCGAGTGAAGAAACTGAGTACAGAGGCATTCGAGGCCTTTTTCTCGCCCAATTATCCCGTGCTGGCGCAAGCTGGAGTTAACATCAATTTCGATTATCCCGAATTGTTACCCAAAACAGAGCTCCCCTTTCGCTTAATCGATGGGTTTGACAACCGCGTGGTAACACTTACTTTATTCCCAGGGATTTCTGAAGCATTAGTCAAAACCATACTAAGCAACACACAAGTTCGTGGACTCATACTGCTCACGTTCGGTGCGGGAAACGGGCCAAGTGCACTCTGGTTTATCGATATGCTAACAAAGGCCATTGATAGAGGTTTGGTGGTGATAAATATTACTCAATGCGCCATGGGCCAAGTAGAGCAAGGAAAGTATGAAACCAGTACAGGATTGCTTCAGGCAGGCGTAATCAGTGGCGGGGATATGACCATGGAAGCCGCCATTACCAAACTCATGTTTTTACTAGGTCAAAGCGAGGACAGTACTTGGGTGAAAGAACAAATGGTCACCAATATTCGAGGCGAATTATCAACGAATTGATATGGCAAGAAGAGAAAAACAAGCGCAACGAAAAAAAGAAAAAGCGAAGTCGATTGATGAACAAACGGAGGCGGTAAGCCCTCCAAGCAACGCTCCCCAGGCCGAGCAAACAAGCCGTGACTGGACTCCAATCATTGCCATTTTTTTATTTGGAATAATCCTTTACGGAAATACGGCCTTCTTTGGTTTCACCCTTGATGATAAGCTCTACATTACGGCAAACGAATACACCAAACAAGGTTTTGATGGGTTAGGAGACATCTGGACAAATGATATGATGACTGGCTTCTTCGGAAAGAAAAAAAGTCTTGTTGAAGGAGGTCGATACCGCCCCTTAGCGCTTACAACACACGCCATAGAATGGGAACTTTTTGGTAAAAATGCCGCCATTGCACACATCATAAACATCTTGATGCATGCTTTGATGGGCGTTATTCTCTTGCTTGTATTGCAAGAAATTTTCGAAACCAAGAAAGGTAAAAAATGGTGGTGGACATTACCGTTTATAGCCACAGTGCTATTTCTTGCACACCCCACGCATACCGAGGTTGGAGCCAACATAAAGAGCCGTGATGAAATCATGAGTTTGCTCTTCGCGCTGCTGAGTTTCTATTCAGTATTGAGATACTTAAAAGCCTCTGAATCCAAACATCTTCTGCTCGCAGGTATTTGGTTTTGGTTGAGTTTGGCCTCAAAAGAGTCAACCATAACGTTCATAGGAGTAATCCCGCTCACTTTGATATTCTTTCCAAAAGGAGATTTGCGGAAGAGCATAATTTCAATGGCGCCAGTATTATTAGCGACCGCAGCCTACTTTGCGTTGCGACTCTCCGTTCTAGGAACGGAGGGCAATTCGCTTGATGTTGCCGCAGAGCTTATGAATAAACCATATCTCAATGCAAGTGATAGCGAGCGGCTGGCCAGTATTTTCTTTACCCTAGCCCTGTACCTTAAGCTCCTGTTTTGGCCACACCCTTTAACACACGACTATTACCCTTATCATCCCTTCGCCACTTACGATGAATTGGTCATTGGCGCCAGTGGTTATGTAGATTGGCCTTCTCCAGTATCCATCCTCGGATTGATCGGATATGCCATAATTCTTGGGTTTGGACTTTTCACTCTATTCCGAAGACTAAAAGGTGGTAAAGCAAATATGATGGGTTATGGAGCACTCCTTTTCTTGGGTACGTTTATCCTCTTTTCAAACCTGCTATTTGATATCGGAGCGTTTATGAACGAACGATTCCTATTCATTCCCTCGCTCGGATTCACCATTCCACTTGCTTGGATATTGGTAGAGAAAATTGGTAAAAAAGAGGGTTTGAATGCAGGTCTTGTGATAGCGGGCATTCTGTTGGTGGGGTATTCCGCAAAAACCATACATCGCAACAATGCTTGGGAAAGTGATGGAGCACTGGCCGCTGCCGATGTGGGCACTTCCGATGGATCAGCAAAAGTGAAAATGACCATGGGCAGCGAATTACTTGATCAAGCCAAAGACCCAAAAAATGCTGCCAAAAAGCAACAACTGCTCAAGCAAGCCGAAGCGTATGAGTTGCAATCCCTAAAGATTTATCCAACTTATTTTCCTCCATTAGATATCCTAGGAAACATCTATTTCGAATTGGGTAATTATGAATACAGCGTACATTACTTCAAACAGGCGCTTAAGTTGAAGCCCGGTGAAGCGCGCATGAGAACGAACATGGAGGCGGTAGCGAATATGGCCAAATCTAAAGGTGAGTATGAGGCCGCCATCCAAGGTTATAAATCACTAGTGAAGCTACTGCGCGGTGAAGATTTATCCCGCATCTACTCTTCGCTCGGTGAGCTTTATGGAAAGGAGATGAACGACCTTGTAAACTCCAAAAAATACTTGAAAAAGGCACTGAAAGCTGATCCCAATAACGGAGGTGTGTATCAGAAACTGGGTATTGTTTATGCGATGACCAACCGACCTGATTCGGCTATGGTAAATTTTGAGAAAGCGTATGAACTTGATCCTGAAAATGCCCGAGTGCTGCTCAACTTAGGATTATTAAATCGGCAGCTTGGCAATACGGAGCGGGCAAACCAATATTTGCGTAAAGCACAAGAAATTGACCCCACGGTAATGAGCGGGCAATAAATCGCTGAAGTTTCTCATTACATTCGCGACCCCATTCTAAAATTGAAAACCGGAGAGGTGGCAGAGTGGCTGATCGCGCACGCTTGGAAAGCGTGTTTACGGAAACGTAACGGGGGTTCGAATCCCCCTCTCTCCGCAGATGAAATCCTGGGCACGCAGTGACCTGGGGTTTTTTATTTCCACACCTCGAGCTTGCTCGAAAGGTTGTGGAAACAAAAAAGACCGATAGCTGCAAAGCAGCTTTTTGGATTTGGTCTGACCCACCCCCACTTGGGATCACACAGTAATCCCCCTCTCTCCGCCATGCAAATAAAGGGTTTCAGGATGATTAATTCCTGAGACCCTTTTTTAATTAGAGGCATTTGCATACTATTTGCATACAAAGCATGCTTAAAACATTAGCTTACTGTGAATCAAGATCAATATTTAATAACTGAACGTAAATCACAACCAAGCCTATGGTTTGTCAAGTGAGTATTAAGGAAGCAAAAGAAGTTCCCCTAACATTTGACTAACTAAAAAGTGTGACAATAGCCCCTTACTATATATACCTATAAGGCTAATGTCACACTTTTTGAAAACTAGATAAGATCACATAGGGTATAATACCCTTTAAACCAACAAAAACAAGTAAACAAAACATACACTTATAAGTGTAAAAAACTGAGAATCAAGATCTAAATTTAATAACTGAAAGCAGTGTAAAGGCGATGCTATACACCCAGATATGGGGTTATACTATACCCTGGAAACCATATCGAAGACAGAAACCCGATTTAAAATAACCGACCCCCTGAGGTGAT
>JALRDM010000229.1 GCA_023262195.1 Salibacteraceae bacterium
TCATGTCAACCTTGCTAACAACAGCTCTTACTGTATCACCCTTCTTAAAATAATCTGTTGGAATTTGTTCCGATTTAGGCAAAACAAGTTCGTTGCCTTCGTCATCCAGCACAAGAATTTCTCTTTTCCAGATTTGATAGACTTCTCCGGTAATTATATCACCAACTCGGTCTTTGTATTTCTTGTAGATGCTGTCTTTCTCTAGCTCCTGAATTTTTCCTACAAGATTCTGACGCATACTCAGTATTGCTCGTCTTCCGAAGTTTTCAATTTTCAATTCCTCCGAAGCTTCTTCGCCAACTTCAAAGTCGGGCTCAATTTTTATGGCTTGGGAGTAAGCAATTTCAGTGAGATCATCTTCAACTGCCCCGTCTTCAACGATCATTCGATTTCGCCAAATCTCTAGGTCACCTTTGTCAGGGTTGATAATAATGTCAAAATTGGAATCATCTTCGAACTCGCGTAAGATCATGTCTCGAATCACATCTTCAAGAATGTGCATCATAGTTACACGGTCTATGTTCTTAAAATCTTTAAAGTCCTGAAACGACTCAATTAGTTCGTCTGCATTCATGCTATTGCCATTAATTAGTTAAATACAATTTTCACTTTCACTTCACTTATTTCATCAGCCCCAAAGTGTTCTTCACGTTCGGGTAATTTTTTCTTTTTTGCTGCTGGCATTAGCAGTGTTACTCCATCATTTGCTGTAAGCATTTGACCTTCGACTACCGTGCCATCAGTTTTTTTTAGAGCTACCGTTCTACCAATATTCTTAGCGAATTGCCTTTCTATTTTAAGGGGTCTCCCTAAGCCAGAAGAGGTTACTGAGAGCTCAAAATCTTCAACGTCTCTATCTAGACTGCCTTCAATGTGCCTGCTCAATGACACGCAATGATCGATCCCCACGCCATTATCCCCATCTATTTCCACAAGTATTTTGTTTCCAATACCAATTTGAACCTCAACAAGAAATAGATCCGAACCATCAAGCTTCTCGGTTACCAATTCTTCTATTCTTCGTTGTGAAATCATCTCTCCGTACGGCAAAAAAAAGAGGCCATTTGGTCGGCCTCACACATCTTTTCCTATTTCACGGCAAATATATGCATTTGCTTATTGATTTCGCATCAATTTCGTAAGCCGTTTTTATAGGTGGATTGATTGACGACTTTACCCTCCTCATCGTAGCTGACTACCTTACCGTGTAACATACCTTCCTTATAGTTACGTACGCTAATAAGATTGCCTTTCTTATCCCACATTTGGCTCTTTCCATCCAGTAAATCAAGGTTGTAGCTTTCTTGTCTCATTTTTGCTCCATGAGGATGATAATAGATGCATTTTCCATCTTTTGAACCATTGCTGTAATTACAAGTGTAGTCGATGTTTCCGGCTTCATAATAGTATGTCCAAGCTCCTTCTTTTAGCCCACTGTTGTTGTAAGAACCTTCTTCACGCATCTTCCCATTTTGGTAACCGTATTTCCACTCACCAGCTTTTTGTCCCTCTTTTCGAGTGCCGCTGTAGTTCATTTTTCCGTTTGGAAACCAACCCTTCCACTCACCGTCCATCACGCCCAGTTTATAGACACCTAGGTCTTTCATTTGACCATTTTGATACCAGCTAGACCATTCTCCATTTTCTTTTCCAGAATCGAAATCGCCTTCTTGAAGTATTTGGCCCGTTTCGAAATAAATCTTCCAGTGGCCATGCTTTTTATCCTTTGAGTACAGCCCATTTTTCCATAGTTGCCCCTCACGATAATACATTTTCCATTCACCTTCTCTTTGATTCTTTTCGAACATGCCTGTCGCTTCAATTTGGCCGTTGTCATAATAGTAAGTCCAGATACCATGCTGTAGACCATCTTGAAATTCGCCAATCATTTCAGGCTTGCCATTTTCAAAATTCCAAGTCCATTGACCATGTTTGCTACCCTTTTTATACCGCCCAGAAACGCTTATTTCACCGTTGCGATGCCAGCTTTTATAAGGCCCGTCAAGTATGTTTTTGTCATAACTGACGTCCTTTTGTGGTTGGCCATCATCATAGTAATAGTGCCAAACGCCATTTTTTTCATTCTTAATAAGTGTACCCTCCATTTCGGTACTTGCATTGGTATAGAAGTACTGTGCATTGCCAGTGAATGTCGAGTCTTGAATGACCAATTGGGCTTTCAATGGTCCAGACTCATAGTACTCATAAAGAATTCCTTCACCTTTAGAAAGGGTTTGCTTGAAGTTTTTATCCCATCCATTACGGGGTTTGGCTCTGCCGTTGTCGTATTTTATTTCCTTCCACTTATCACCCTCTGCGAACCAAAATACCCAATCACCTTGAGGTACATCATAAAAGTATTGACCTTTTTTAGCCATATTTCCGTTGGGATGCCATTCCTTATAGATACTGTCCCGTAAGGATGCGAGCAACCCATTTTGATAAAGGAGTTTAAAATAACCCTCGCTTTGCCTCTGACCGTTATTATACCAGTAAATTACCTGACCACTGAGGTGTCCGTTGTTGAAGTTTGATTGCTCTTGTTTTTGCCCATTCTCATAGTAATAGGTCCATGTGCCATGTTTTTTTCCTAAAAGGAAATCACCTTCGCTGTATTTCTGCTTTTGCTCATCATCATAGTAGTCCACATAGTGCTCTAGTTCAATATTTGCCTTTTTCGTATCCGTGGGCTGAGTTAAGGCGATTGATGAGCCAAAAAGCATTGGCACCAATAGAAAAACGATCCGTCTCATTGATTTCAAAACTAGGGCTGGCTTTGCATGGGAGGATTTAGAAAATCAAAAGTTTTAACGCATCCATGTTAGTTTGATTATGGTTTGTTTGATAGCAATGAAAAACACTTCATTTGCACAAAAGAAATGCGATGACCGAAGCATATGTGAAATCCGAAATTTCAGGAAAGACACAGGTAATAGAGTTTTTTCACCCAAGCAGTAATTCTTTACCCGGAGCGATACTATCTGATATTGCCAACGCAATAACCGAAGCAGGTAAAAATGACAATGCTCGTTGCATACTCCTTAAAAGTAGAGGAGATAGAGCATTCTGTGCTGGGGCAAGCTTTGATGAGTTGGTGGCGATTAAGGACGCTGAAGGTGGGCTGGAATTTTTCACAGGTTTTGCGAAGGTGATCAATGCGATACGCACATGTCCAAAACTTGTGATAGGCAGAGTACAGGGCAAAGCAGTAGGTGGTGGAGTAGGTATAGCTAGTGCAGTAGACTATTGTTTTGCAACCCAACACTCAGCTATTAAGTTATCTGAGCTAGCAATTGGGATAGGTCCTTTCGTAGTAGGGCCAGCGGTAGAAAGAAAAATGGGGAAGTCGGCCTTTACTGAGTTAGCCATTGATGCGAGTGAATGGAGATCAGCCGAATGGGCAGCCCAACGAGGACTATATAATTATGTAGGTGCCGACATTGCTAAAATGGATGCGGAGTTGAGCCAATTTATATCACGCGTGGAGAAGTATAGTCCTGAAGCAATAGGGGAGCTTAAAACAATATTTTGGCTAGGAACGGAACATTGGAACGACCTGCTCGTTGATCGAGCGAAAATAAGTGGTCGGTTAGTTCTTTCTGACTTTACAATCAACGCCATCAACAAGTTTAAATCGAAATAAATCCAACTAAACCTAACTAAATATGAAGCACGGATTGATTATGGGTGCTTTATTAGCAACAGTATCTTTATTAAATGCACAAGATGCAGCACCAGAAGAAGCGCCAGAAGCGGCAGAAGGTCCTTGGAAGAAAGGTGGCGTAGGCTCGCTTAATTTCTCTCAAACCTACCTTTCGAATTGGCAGGGTGGAGGTCAGAGCGCTATTAACGGTACAGTTTTACTCAGCCTTTACGCTAACTACGCAGAGAATAACTGGACTTGGGATAATTCTTTCGATGCCGCTTATGGTCAAACCTTAATCGGAGAATTAAGTACTCCAGGTAACGTATTTCAAAAAACAGACGATAGAGTAGAAATTACCTCAAAGCTTGGCCGAAAGACACCATTGAATAACATATTTTGGGCAACCATGGCTACGTTTAGAACTCAATGGGACGCAGGCTATGACTGCGGTTCAACTCCTTTTCCTCTGATATCAGATCCGTTCGCACCAGCTTACGTTCTTATCGGTACTGGTATTGATTATGAGCCAAGCGAGGCGTTTAGTATAGATCTCTCGCCAATCACCTCAAAGATTACAATCGTTGATAATCAGCGATTGGCTAACGCGGGTGCATTTGGTGTGACCGCTGCTGAATACGATGCGGCTGGAAATATCATTACTGAAGGTGAAATGGTGAGATTTGAGATTGGTGGCCTTTTAAAGTTACAGTATACTAAAGAAATTTTAGAGAATGTGCAGTTGACCACTAGGGCTGATTTCTTCGCCAATTACCTTGAAAATGTAGGTAACATCGATGTAAACTGGGAGACCTTAATCGCCATGAAGATCAACAAGTACCTCACCGCAAGCCTTACAACACACCTAATCTATGATGATGATATTAAAGTGGCGGTAGACCGCAGTGGCGATGGAGTTGATGACGGATTTGGACCGCGAATTCAGTTCAAAGAAGTGTTCGGTCTTGGGCTCTCTCATCAATTTAATCAATAAGCGGAGCCAAAAGAAAGTTTCGTAGGTCGGCCCCTGCTTCAAATCGCGTGAAGAGCGCTTCGATAAGCCCATCATCCGTGATTAGTTTTGGGTCGATTTCAGAATAGTAGTAAAACTGCTTATTTGCTATTAACGGCTGCTCATCTTGAATTTCAGCAAATTGAGGAGGCAGCCGTATGTTTTTATCACCCCTTACCTCGCCAAAGTATTTTACAAAAGTTTTGTCCGATATGAGACGTTCAAACTCTTTTTGATTGTAAAGAATCTCCTGCCGAATCGAATATAACTGCTCTTTGTCGGGCATATAAACACCGCCATAGATTCTGATATGGTCTGCACTCAATTCGACATACATTCCAACCAGTGTCTTTTCTTTTCTTCCACCCCTACCTATGACGGCTGATACATTGGTCTTATAAGGTGTTTTATCTTTTGAGAACCGTATATCTCGGTAAATTCTGAAGATGGCATCTTTGGGTTGAATGGTGCATTGTGGGTCATATTCCTGCATCTTCACAATAAGCTCTGAAACAAATGCCTCAAAGGGCCTTTTCACGTGTTTTTCGTAGCGCTTTTTGTTTGCTGTAAACCATTCTCGATTGTTGTTTTGTTTTAATTCTTCAAAAAACTTGGTAAACTCTTTTGTAAAGTGACTCATGCTACTTGGATATTAAATAGGATTGGCTTTCAAGCAATTATCAGATGGTTTTTTTTAAGGATATTCTAAAAGTAGTGCCCTTGCCGATTTCTGATTTAAGCACATAAATTTTCCCCTTGTGGTATTCTTTAATGATGCGCTTGCTGAGCGAAAGACCAAGACCCCACCCTCGTTTTTTTGATGTGTACCCTGGTTGAAAAACAGATTTAAATTGACTTTGAGGGATTCCTTTTCCCGTATCAGAGATGTCAATATAGACTCGGTCTGATTGTTCTTCCACACTAACGGTAATGGTGCCTTTGCCTTCCATTGCATCCAATGCATTTTTGATCAAGTTTTCAATAACCCATTCAAACAAGGATCGGCTTAAAACCAATTGAATCGAGCTTGGAAGAATTTTTTCAAACTTGACTGGCTCTCCCGTACGAGCATCAAAATAAGTGATGGCTTCCTCTATGATATTGATGAGCTCAGATTTTTCAAGTTTTGGCTGAGATCCAATCTTACTGAAGCGATCGGTCACCACATTTAGCCTATCTACATCTTTAGACAGCTCTTTTGCGATATGTTCTGTTTTGGGGTCTTCTTTGAGCAATTCAATCCATCCTATCATGCTTGAGAGTGGTGTACCGAGTTGGTGTGCTGTTTCTTTGCTCATACCCACCCATACTTGATTTTGCTCAGCCTTGCGTGCGGTGCTAAATAGAAGGTATGCAATGATCACAAAAAGCCCAATCACGCCTAGCTGGGCAAGAGGATAATACTTTAATTGAGTCAACAAAAAAGAATCTTCGAAATACACCATGGCTGCTTTGCCATCAATCTCAATATCTATAGGGTCGTGCTGCGCGGCCATAGCCGTTAAACGAGTTTCCAGCAGGCGCTTACTTTTTAGGATGTTGGTATCGATATTACCAGCTTCAATTACTGTTCTGGAAGTAGAATCAAGTAGAATGAGCGGGCTGGATGCTGCGTTTAAAATAAGGTCTGAAATGAAGGATTGTTGGAGGTCTTCGAACGTCTGTTTCAACTCACTAAAAAGCCTTGAATCCTTGTAGTAGAGAAACACCTTACTGTTTCCGTAGTAAATGATCTCTATAGGATCATATTGACTTGCCATGATTTTTAATTCATGTGCGAGTACTTGCCCTTCGTTAGCACCGGCTGGAATTTGAACATTTCGGTGAGAAGTAATTGTACCATTTTCATCAGTTAGAATTACGGGCACAGTGGTGTTTTCATTTAGAACACTCAGCGCAAAGCTTACCTCCGTGATGTCAGGTCGCGCTAGGTATTTTGTGGCCTCCACATAGAGCTCCACTTTGTTACGCTCGCCAGCCTCAAGTTTCTCAAACAGTTGGCTCGTATAATGCACCAATGCTGACCTTCGCTGAACCGCGTCTGCCCATATTTGAACCTTTGAGCGTTCTTCTTCAGAGATTTTGTCAACCAGGGACTTTGTGTAAGCCAATGAGACTCCCACAATCACCAATGCTAATACAAACAGTATCAGCTTCCATTGTTGTTTTTGCGAGTATATATTAAAACGTGGACTCACCTATTGCTACGAAGATGCTCAATGATTATGAATTTGAATGTCAGAAGTCATCGTCATCAAACGCGCCTTCTTCAAGTTTCTTCTTGTTTGATTCGGTTTTTTTAATCAGCTTATTTAAAACCTTTTGATCCTTTGGCTTTAGTTCTGTTGGCTGTATCGTACCTTTTGGGAGGTTGCCGTCCGGATCGAAAACAATTTCTACCTCCTTTTTTTCAGGCTTGTTGTACACGGCAGTTGAATCGTTTTGAAAGGCATTAAACTCTTCTTTTAAGATGCCTTTGATCTCGTTTTTCTCCGAAATCATTTCATCCTTAATGGTTGATTTTACGTTGGTGCGTTCTAAATCAATCTCAAAGTCATCAGTAGTTCCATACATGTGAAGAAACATTCTGGTTCTGCCTTTGTCGTCTCTCCGCACAAATTCATTGTAGGGCTCTTTTCTGTCTTCCAATTCCAGGAGCTCGCTCAATGCAAAATCAAGTGTGTAATCTATTTCATTATTAAAGGTATGACTACCCGAAACATTCAGATCTATGGCCGAAGACCGAATCTCCATATTGGGGATTTTGATTGTTTCATCTTTGATTGAAATTTCATTTTGTAACGTATCAAATTTTACGGTTTGCATGCGCTTTTTCAATTCATCCGTATCCACGAATAATCGCATCATGGGTTTTTTCTTAATGGCATCAGCTGCTGAGATCAATGGCGCGAATTCTATGAGTTCTCCATCAGTTATTTGTAAGTCGGCACTTGCCACGATTGATTTGGTGTCAATATTCATGGTAGAATCGCAAAACGCCTGAAAAATGACATCTGCATCTGCGTTGCCAGAGATATGTTCACTCGTTATAAATTTCTGCTCGAAATCGTTGAAGGTCACAAATAGGTCGGTGATATCAATATTGGATGATCTAAAATCAGTTTTAAGTCCAAATTGATTTTCACCAAAAAGATAAACTCCAGCGCGTCCTTGAACTTGCCCACCCATACTCGAAAAGTGAAGAGACGATGCCTCGGCTTTAAATTGATTCATGGTAAGTACACCGCTCACTTCCGTGGCTTTAAACTTTCCGTTGATGAATTCATCAGCCAAAATGTTGAGACTCCAACTAGCCCTTTGGGGAAATGCAATGACCGCCCTATCGGTGTTTTGATTAGGTGCTGTGTTAGGGAATAGTGCCTGCAAATCGAGCTTGCCAACCCGAATATCTCCAATAACATCAAGGCGTCCGTCATCGCTGAAAACGTACTCAAGAAAGTGTTGGGCTGTGCCACTCAGCACCACAGAAGTTTGGTTTATAGAACCTGTATAGTCTAATATTTCTAGTGTGTTGTCAACGATCGAAAAGTTGGATGAGTCAATCATATAGGCTCGGTCATCGTCTTTGAGTTTGATGCGAGCCTTACTCACATTTACCACTCCACGAGCTTTGGCATTTAAGAAGTCTTGGGGTTTGGGGTTATTGATGTCTTCAACCGTAGTATTAATGTAGGCATCCACAGAAACCGAGCCTTTGGCGGAGTCGAGCATCTCGATTTGGAGCAACTTCGTTAAGGGATTTAAGTCGGCATTCAACTTAAGATTTCCTTCAATGGAAGGGCGGTCTAGGTTTACCAAACTGAATTTTGTCTCAAATGGCTGACCATTGAGTTGACCGGTCAAATCTGCGAGAGAGATTTCTGTTGTAGCAGATCTACGATTGCTTCCATTATCTACAGATCCTGTGCCGTTGAGGTCGGTCAATTGCCAGTTCGAACCCTTTTTTGTGATGCTTCCATTGAGTAATTGAAATTTGATTTGCATACGTGGGTTGTCCATTCTGCCAAAAGCCCCTTTAAGGGTGCAGTCGAAGGTGAGTTTGCCCCTGCTTGTATAGTCATCTAGTGTGGCGCGGCTTTCAAGTGGTAAGAGTGCGATAGACTTCACGATATCCAAGTCATTGCCTAGTATCCTTAGATCAATTCCATCATCTTCAAACTTTCCAGAAATATTGAAATCGAGGCTTTTGTCGATCAGTAGTTGACCCTTTCTGAAGGCATAAGTTTCCGTTGGAGTATTTATATCTAGATCACATACCACGGCAACGTCTCGGTTCTTTAAATAATTGACATCTTTCAGGATGAGGTTATCAACAAAACCTTCTCCATCCACGGCCATGGTGTAATCATCTTTTGAGAACGAACCTTTAAACCATAAGTCTTTTGCGAGTAATTGAATGTCTTGCCTACGAACATGGTTTTGATATCTAAATCGGCCGTTTTCAATGTGTACCCGATCAAGCTCTAAAAGGAAGCCAGAGGTGTCTTCGCTAGTTTTCCAAATATGGAAATTGTCATAGCCCTTTTCATCAATGAGGAGGTTTAGAAAACCATCCTTTGTTTCGATTTCATTGATGGAATATTTGCCATCAACCATGTCGAAAATGTTAAGATTCAAGTAGACTTTTCGGAAAAAGAACAAGGTGTCTGGCTCACCAATTTTCACAATGTTTTCTTCTGCCCAAACACTATCCCTCACCAGGGAGGCTGATGGAAATCGTTCGAGGAACGAAAAGTTGATATCTGAAATGTGCACGGGGGCATTCAACCGTTCATTGATGCGCTTCACGATATATTCTGTGACTGGAGCCTCGTATTTCTTGGCTAAGTAATATGCCCCAATCATGCCAACAATAGCAATAATGAATATCAGAGCAAACCACTTGAGAACCTTGAGCATAACGTAAAAACGATAAACCTTACCGAATATTCGAAGCTACGACCAGCTCTTGGTCATAACACTTAAAAAATGGAATGTTATAAACGCTTGGAGGCTAAAATGTGGCCCTAGAGCATCTTCAAATAGCTCACCTCTTTTTCTGTGAGGAATCTCCAGCGCCCACGTGGCAAACCTTTTTTGCTGAGGCCGGCAAAAGCAGCTCGATCCAAACGGGTGACTTCGTAGCCCATCGCTTGAAACATCCTGCGAACGATTCGGTTTTTACCGCTATGAATTTCAAGACCTATTTCGTTGCGCACAGACCCATCGCCAGCAAACAGTGCAGCATCAGCCTTGGCAATTCCATCCTCGAGTTCAATGCCGGTTTCCAATCTTTTTAAGTCAGCTATGGTCACGTTTTTATCAGTAATCACATGATATACTTTCCTGATTTCATGGCTTGGATGACTCAGTTTTTTGGCCATATCGCCATCGTTGGTAATGAGCAACAAACCAGTGGTGTTTCTGTCCAATCGACCAACAGGGTAGATGCGTTCCCTACATGCATTTTTGACCAATCCCATGACCGTGCTGCGACCGCGTTCATCGCTTAGAGTGGTGATGCAGTCTTTAGGTTTATTGAGGAGTACATAGCGCAACTTTTCGATGCTAACTTTTTCTCCTGCATACTTCACCACATCTTTAGGATTCACCTTTGTGCCCAGTGTGGTCACCACTTCACCGTTAATAGTAACAAGGCCTTGCTCGATGAATGTGTCTGCTTCCCTCCGTGAGCAGATTCCAGCCATTGACAAGTACTTATTCAGACGAATGAGATCATCGGGTGTGTTTCCTCGCTCTTTGAAGCCATCAAAGGGTTTATCATCTAAAAACTTCGCGTGAGATTTTTTTCGGTCATCACGCACAAATTGTTTTTTGGCATTTCCTCGATCCTTGAATGGACGTTCATCATCTTTTCTGAACTTTGAGAATGGCTTACCGTCTTTCTTCCCTTTGAAATTATCTTTTGATTTGAATTTGCTGGAATCGCCTTTATCACTGCGCTTCGATTGACTTGCATCATC
>JALRDM010000290.1 GCA_023262195.1 Salibacteraceae bacterium
CAGCGTTTTCTCAAAATACATAACTTCAAGCAATCCTCAATCTTCTGAAATAAATGAGCCTATTACGTCCACGTCAGCGCTTTGGCCTGTGTACAGTTAACTGATATAAAGCTGCAAATATGACAATTGCGCTCGGAACTACGAGAGCATCTTTAACAGTTTCAAATGGCAGCATAAAACAAGCCCTGTCGGTATTCGACAAGGCTCAATCATCTCGTGACCTCGGCAGGATTCAAACCTGCAACCTCCAGAGCCGTAATCTGGTGCACTATTCAGTTATGCTACGAGGCCAATTTTGAAGTCGCGAAGATAAACTATTATCAGACTTCTGTGATTCAATATTTATATGAATTGCTTGAACCGCTACTGTGATAGCAGGTTAACTTTGTTTTATGCCGGCCAACAAATTTGCCCTACTGCGTTATCGCATTATTGATCGAACTATTCGTGGAAACTATCCTTCAAAAGAAGCCTTAAGGCAGGCGTGTGAAGAAGCACTTTACGGAAGTGATGGAGAGCGAATTTCTTCATCCACCATTGATAAAGACTTGTGGGCGATGCGTAATGAGGGGGAGTTGGGTTATTACGCTCCGATAAAGTTCAGTAAAGAATATGGTGGATACTATTATGAAGATCCAGATTTTACCATTGCGGAGCTGCCTTTGAGTAATGATGATCTTGAGGCCATTAAAGCTGCCGCTGAAACGCTATACCAGTTTAGAGATATTCCCCTCTTTCAGCAGTTTGATTCTGCGATTGAAAAGATCTTTGATCGCATGGCCATAACTAGTGTCGGAAGCGATGCTGAAGCAATTCAGTTTGAGCGGGTGGGTAATTATAAAGGGAGTGAATTTTTGCAGCCTTTATATAAGGCATGTAAGAATAGTGAGGTAGTTGAGTTGACCTATACCAAGTTCCAGTCTAAAGACTCGAAAACATACACCATTGAGCCTCACTTACTAAAAGAGTATCGAGGACGGTGGTATTTACTCGGTTTTGACCTTACGGATGAAAAAATCAGAACTTTAAGTCTTGACCGGATTACACAGATAAAAGAGGATGATCGCAAGTTTAGTCGACCAAAAGCATTCGATTCCAAAGCATTTTTTGAGTCTGCCATCGGTATTACGGTAACGGATGACGCACCATTGAAAGTGCAAATTCATTTTAGTGCTATGATGGCGCCCTATGTGACCACCCAACCTCTACACGAAAGTCAAGAAATAATCGAACAGGATAAATCTGGAATGATTATTCAATTGACTGTGCTCAACACTCCAGAATTGATTTCTACCATACTCGGTTTTGGAAAAGAGGCCACTGTTTTATCTCCCATTTCAATACAAAATGAGGTTAAGCAAGCATTAACTGAATGTATCTTAAAGTATAAATAGTAGTGCTAAAATGGCGTTAAGGTAATGTTAGGCATTAAGTTAGATACGTTACTCTCTTGACTGTCAGAAGAGTTAAGAAATAGGCGGTTTTTATAACTTGAGGAAATTCAAGCAGCTAAGGTCTGATGGCGGTTTTAGAACTTTTGTTACCTAGTAAAACATTTCAAAAAGTCAAGCACTAATTCGCTTTTTTATTCATTTTTTTTGGTCATATTTGCTCACTAAACGGGGAAGTTGCTACTCGCCTGTGATTCGTCAATTAACACTAAGTTAAACATCAGGAATATTCTTCCTGATACTAATATTTAAACCTAAAATGAGTACAACCCACGAGGATGTTTGGGAGCGATGTCTTGATATAATTCGAGACAATGTGAGCCTTCAAAGCACTGAATCATTATCGTAAGAATAACAAGAGTGCACAGTTTGAAGCAATGTCACCTGAATCTCGAAAAG
>JALRDM010000408.1 GCA_023262195.1 Salibacteraceae bacterium
CTTCAGTTTCAATTACTGGCTTCACTAAAATATCTGCGGCATTATTTATAAGTATGTCAGCATTTGAAAGCAATCTCAGGTTTTCTATAACCAACGCTTCTGTAGATAGATCGCGCCATTCAATATATTGAAAGTTCTCATTTTCCAAAAATGTTGGACTTAAGTTGTCTCGAGATCTTGTAATACCAATACAGGATATTCCTCTACCCAAAAATTGCTGTATTAATGACTTTCCAATACCTCTTGACACACCCGTTACAATAGCTTTCATTTTCGTATGCTTTAAACAGATACAAATATGTTGAATATGAGACTGTAGACTACAATCTCTAATTTGCATAAATTTACCGCCTTGAGTCAACTTATAGAACTTGCTCAACGTCTAACCGATTCTTGTAAAGACATCAATATATATGTTTAGGAAACCCTTATTCGCAATTGCCTTAATTTCGGGCACCTTCTCTAATATCGTAGCACAGAGAGCTACGTGTCCCCCAGATACAATAGAATACGCACAAGCCAAAACTTCTGCTATTGATACTTTAATATTGGATCCGCTTGAGACATCAGCTGCTTTCCAGTATTATGAATGCCCACAAGAAATGAAAATCTCAGGCGCTCGTTTCTTTGGTTGGAAGATTGACACTGTAGGCGGAGTAACCATGCCTATCACTGTGACTCTTTACAGGGCGAATGTAGATAGTGTACCAAGCCAAAACATTTTAGCATCAGGAACTGGTGCATTAACCATTCCAGACTCCCTAAATGGTCCTCTACAATCATATGCAGTTGACGTAACTTGGAATTCAGTTAGTATAGATGATCCATATGTGGTGGTGGTATCTGCAGACCCTACGGCTCCCGACTTTGCCATTTTACACAATAATATAGACACTGTAGCATCTAGTGACGGTGATAAAGAGTGGCTAAGTGGAGTGAGACAGGGTGCAAGTTGGATAAAATCATACAACTATTATCCAGACTCAGTGCAGTTTGACGCTGACTTCTTTATAGAACCATTTGTACAATACAATATAAACGCTGGATTCACCACTGATCCCGAATGCTTATTCAACGAATTAGGGGATACGGTGGACTTCTTCAATACTGGAGCTCCAATTGTTGATAGTCGCATGTATAATAGAAATGCATTCTTTAATTTAAATCTTAGACAAAGATGGAATTATGGTGATGGGGTGATCGAAGAGGCGATTAACCCCTCTCACTTCTATCCAACAGATGGCCCGTATGTGGTCGTTCAAAAAGTTCGGATGTTAAATTGGTCAGGACAGGTAGGCAGCCAACTCTGTGAAAGCAGTGCAACTCAAATTATTAAGGAAAAGCCATTTCAAGATTTTTCTTACACAACTAATAATCTAGAAGTCAACTTTACCAACGAAACATTTGGACTCTTCTCGAATATCCAATATGATTTTGGTGATGGGAACACGAGCTCTAGCGAAGACCCGAAGCATAAGTACTTCGAACCAGGTACCTATTGGGTATGTCAAACTATGCAAACCTCTTGTGGCGAGGTAGAAAAATGCAAAAACGTTGCGGTAGCCACGAATACGGCTTTGAATTGTGGTAAAGACAGCGTAAGATACGCTGCTGCAAGAGGGACCAATACCAGAATGAAGGCCTTAAAGCCAGAAAACCCAGGAAGATTATTTGGTTTGGGTCAGAAATTTAGGGCTCCTCAATCAATGATTGTGCATGGATTTTCTTTTTACGCAAATCATAATGGTCTTTTCAGAGATGCCTATCCGGTGGCTTGTTATATTTATAAGGATGTAAATGGGTTTCCTGACACTTTAGGGCCACTGGCTGAATCAGAAGTTTATATTAATAAGCTGGAAGTTGATTCCAATTACAGCGACACGATTCGATATACGGCCATATTTAATAGACCTGTAAATATCAAGGATGATTATATTCTAACAATCGAATATGATAGCACTACTCCAATAAGCATTGCCATGAATGACTGGGCAGCCAATGACGGTCAAAATGACTTTAGAGCCATAGGGAAGGTGAATGACTCCACTTGGGTTACTCCAGCGTCTGTTGCCTTATTTAGTTGTGGAGGAGCTGCATGTAATGCTGACGTTTTGATTGAACCCCTGATAGAGTTTAACCTAAACGCGAATTTCACATTCGACTTTGAGTGCATGCTTAATCAACAAAATGTTAACCTGTTGGATGCCTCATCACCGATTTTAAGAGATCCTCAGTACAATACTATATCATTCAATGGAAGTTCGGCTGACGCATTTACATGGAATTTTAATGATGGAACACCTTTACAAAACACTGTGGATGCGGTGCATTCATTTCAAAATGTAGGACCATATGATGTTCAGTTAAGTGTAGTATATCAAGGATGGACCTTAAACGATGACGGAGATGGTGCTTGTGTTGCATCTCAAGTTCATAATTTGCCTGTGCCTCCCACTGGTGGATTTAGCTATGAACAAATAGCAAACGAGGTTACATTTATTGATAGCTCTATCAATGCTGAAGAATGGTTGTGGGTGTTTAGTGACAGTACCATAAGCACACTAAGGAGCCCTAGACACTGGTTTATGTCAAGAAGAACATTTGACGTTTGCCAATATGTAAGTAACGTATGCGGTTCGGATACCACATGTGACAGTATTAACGTGAACGTACTAGGTGTTCCAGATGCGATAGCTGATCACTACTCAATTTATCCAAATCCTTCTAAGGATTTTGTATTTGTCGAGACTAAGTCTGAGGCTATAGGCGAAATCAATATTGATCTTATCGACTTAAGTGGCAAAATGATCAGAACTTACAATCACCCTGTAGGAACGACTAGGGGAACTATGTATGTTGGTGATCTTGCCAATGGCACATACATAACCAAGATTCGAGTAAATCAATATGAGTACTCGAGGCCCTTGGTAGTATCGCATTAAGTATCGACTGCATTTATAAAAACGAAAAAGGGGCTTTTAGCCCCTTTTTTTTGGATCATCATTAAAGTATGATCAATTGGCCATGAGCTTCGATAATG
>JALRDM010000341.1 GCA_023262195.1 Salibacteraceae bacterium
CAAACCCCAGTGCAGAGGTGCTATTAAAACGCATTTTGACACTGCTTCAAAAGAAAGAAATCAATCCACACCTTTGCGCGGATTCATTTGGCATCTATGGGAAAAAACAAACTCAAGAAATTCGCTCAAAACAAGACGTTCACGCATGTAATTCAGCCCAAAAATGAGGAGGTATTACATCGAGACTACCGATTGAAAGGCAAATGGAGTGAAGAGTTTGGAAACCATAACCCTATCGTATTGGAATTGGCCTGTGGCAAAGGCGAGTACTCCGTAGGAATGGCAGAAATCTACCCCGACAAGAACTTTATCGGCATGGACATCAAAGGCGCACGAATCTTCTCTGGAGCCAAAGAAGTAGCTGAAAAGGGACTTCAAAATGTGCGATTCATTCGTACAAAAATCGACTTTATCGAATCGTTCTTTGCTGAAAACGAAGTGAGTGAAATCTGGATTCTTTTCGCAGATCCTCAAATGCAAAAACCAAGAAAAAGATTGACCAGCAGTCTGTTCCTTAATCGCTATAAAACCATTTTAAAGCCAAATGGATTGCTCAACCTAAAGTCAGACAGCGATGAACTTTATGCGTTTACCCGAAACGAATCCATTCCGCAGTTTAACCTTGAAAACGAGGGTAGCTCATTTCAAAAAATATCCGATACTAACACCCTTTACGAATCAGGCATCAACGCCTTTGATCAGACCATGCAAGATGTGCTCAACATACGTACATTCTATGAACAGATGTGGATCGAACAAGACAAGAAAATCAAGTTTTTGAGCTATCGATACAACCACTCTTAGGTGCTAACCCAAATTGACCGGGACTCAACCGCCCCGTGTCTTCTCATTTTATATTTTCCCAGAATTGATTGTTATATGCACATTGTGTGTAGTCTGAAATCGATAAAATCAGTACTACTGTAGTAGTTGATAAGGTTGTCATTTTGAATTAATTAGCTAACACAATATTAGTATTCACTAATTGCCTGCTCGATCTCGCTTTGAAAGCCTATTCTTTGCGGTCACATAATCCAAGAAATACGTGAACCTTAGCGATACGTTGTTTTGCACTGGAGAATCAAAGGTACCATCAAGATTCTGATAATAAGTTTGACCCACGGTGTTATCCACCGCAGCTACGGCCTGCCGATAGAGCAAGACTAATTCGCTGCCCGGAGCAAACCACCAAGAGTATTGCAAGTCGATGTTAAACGCATTGAAATTCAAGTCATTCACGCCTGTTAAATCTGTCGCGGTCAAGTCGCCATCGAGTTCCAACAAATAGAAATCAAGGTAATCTACATCCGTGTAGGTATGCCGCAATACAAGTGAGAGCGATGAGGTGGGAGAAAAGACATATTGAGCGTCTATAGAATTAGTAACAGTGAGCGTGTTTCTTCTTCCAAAATGGATGTTGTTTGGATCGTTATCGGGAACAAAACCATAGTCATCATTCGCATCAACGATTCTAAATAAAGGGATGGCGAAAAAGTGGTCTCCCAGTCTTATTCGCGGCTCCACTTCAAAGGTTGTTTCCGTTTTTCCCAACCGATTCCACCAGAAATAGGTTCCTCGCGCATCAATGGCTAAAACCCGTCTATAGTCCGAAGAAATAAAGCCGCCCACACTCCGCTGTGCTGGACTTTTAAACCAACGCCCCGGTTCGCGCGGCTCGAAATAATTGAAGACATCGTTGGGCGTCATGGCTGCATTCATCCCGAAAGCGAAAAAGCTTCGAGTCAAGAAAAATCCACGATACGAAAGCACCGTTTCCTCATAGCGATAGGGGTTGTAGAGAAACTGATACCAAGCCGTAAAATCGTGGGAGAACTTATTGAATGGTCCTACTGGTCTGACCGTTCTGTATCCAAATTCGGCTCGATAGTTTATCACATTATTCCTTTGCTGAAAACCTAAATCATTGATATTATAATCATCGGTTTGGAAACTCGCTTGACCGGCCCATCTCCAGTTGCCGCCTACATCAGCCAATCGAAGATTGGAGCTGTAGCCTGTTTCAATAGAATCTCCTTCGAATACGGCACTCTGGTTGCCACCAACATCGAGCAGGTAGTCTCCAGACTTTGAGTAAAAAGAACCGAACAAGACTGTCACATTTGCATCTCGACTGGCTCCTTTTCGCAGCACATTGGTATTCACCAAACTCACCGAACTATTACGATTAAACCGCTGATCAAACACCAATACATTGTAGTTGGTCAATGGCTCTGTGAGCACCTGAGTTTCCACTCCATTTTCTGTACGCGTAGAAAAATTGTCGGCCGTTACTGCATTAAGCACCCCAATTCCAAGGTTCTTTCTCGTGCGGCCAGAAATTTTTGTGGCATTTAATAATCGGGTAAATTCCTGCCGGATTTCTACACTATCATTACTGTTTAGGTCAATGCCTTGAATGTTTTTTGGTTCGCCCCCAATTCTCCTTGTATAAAGCAAGTTGCCAATGTTGAATAGCTCTGTGCCTTCGGTAAAGAACTGGCGGTTTTCCTCAAACTGATTTTCGAATGGACTGAGGTTTAAAAACTGCTGATCAAAGGCCACCTGCCCAAAGTCTGGGATCACTGTCATATCCAGCGTAAAACTCTCATTGAGCCCATACTTTAAATCCAGACCTG
>JALRDM010000063.1 GCA_023262195.1 Salibacteraceae bacterium
CTGGGAACGCACATGCTAAGCTCATTCAGTCTGGTCTCATTCGGTCGTCAGAGCGTCTGAACAGATGCTTGCGGGAGCGTCAGTGCAGATGCTCCTGTGAGTTTTGGGCAGACGCGTCAAGAGCCCGTGCAATATGTATTTGGTACCACCATTTTTTTTGGATTGAAGCTGCATTGCGATCCTCGTGCCTTGATTCCAAGGCCAGAAACCGAAGAATTAGTGCAAATCATACTCGATAGAGAACCCTCGGATAAGATGACCGTTGCAGATATTGGTACTGGCTCTGGATGCATTGCTCTAGCCCTAAAAAGCAACAGGCCCAATTGGAAGGTCTTAGGTCTTGATGTTTCTTCGGATGCCCTTGCATTAGCCAAGGAGAATGCCAAGGAGCAAAAATTAGACGTATCCTTTAACCAGGTTAATATTCAAGATCAAGTTGACCTTTCGGGTATTGATGTTTTAGTGAGCAATCCCCCGTACATTCCCATGGAATTAGAATCAACCTTGGATAAAAGAGTTATTCAGTATGAACCATCGGTGGCACTCTTCAGCCCAGAGTCTGACCCGTTTTATTTTTTTAGGCGAATTGTGGAACTGGCTAAAGAACATAATGTGGGTCGAATTTATTTCGAAACACATGCCACGGATATAAATCTTCTTGTAGGAACTTTAAAATCAATTTGGTTGGGTAAAATTGAGGTGATCACCGACTTGAGCGCGAAACCCAGGTTTTTAAGATTAGAAAATGTATAGGCACGACTACAGCAGGGGAGTTTTTAATCGTTACCGAAAAGGGATGCCGCTTTTTGAACGATTGGTCAAAGATTGCATTCATTTAGTGAAATGGTTTAAGATCGCAAGTGGTAAAGATCCTATGAAAAGGATGCTCATTTATCCCCACTATCCGAGCAAAGCAGGAACGATTTATAAGATAGCATCGCACATGGGTTATGTTTTCACAAATAAACCCCAAGGTCAATTTGATTTTGTGGTTTTCTGGGAGTATGCAACCTATCGACAAGCTTGGCCTTTTGACCATGACTTTGGGTCGGGTAGACCAATTATCAATGCTGAAAGCGTTGATATCAGCAAGGATGTGCTCGATCAAAAAATGACTGAAGCCTTTGGCTATGGTCTGAATATTAACCCAAAGGAAGCGCAAACTCCTTATGTAAAGAAAAGTGTTGTCAACGCTTTACATGATGGTAAAGTTTCCAATGAGTCTTGTGACCCTGAAGATGGATTTGTGTATCAAAAACTTATAGATTCAAGAGTTAATGATCATGAGGTAATGGATTTGAGAGTAGTGGTGATCGGCAAACAAATCCCACATCTTTACAAAGTTTATCGTGCCATTGACGACCGTTTTGTGGGAACTGCGCCAAAAGCCGTGCTGCAAGTTAATGTTGATGAAGAATTATCTAAACCCGAACAAGAAAACCTCATTTCCCTGGCTCGAATTATGCATTTGGATTACACTGAGTTTGATGTGCTTCGTGATGCAGGAGATAAAAAAATCTATGTTGTTGACGCTAATAACACATCACACGGGCCACCCCCCAAATTAACCAAGGCAGAGAAATCGCTAGCTCTTGATAATCTATGCCAAGCTTTTCGTGAAGAGTTTAAGGCATAGTGCCAGGGCCAATTCTTTCAGTGACATAGTTCAAGACCTTAGTCATCAAGTGCACACGATCTTTCCCTCTTACGTTATGCGGATGCCCTGGGTAAACAAAGTAATCGAGTTGTATGCCTTGATCGATGCAAGATTTCAAGAATGCTTGGCTATGCTGCCAAACGACTATATCGTCTGCCGTACCATGTATCACAAGCAAGTCATCTTCTAGATACTGAGCGCGTTCTACCAAGTTTGCTGTCGCAAACCCATCTGGATTTGCTTCGGGGGTATCCATATACCGTTCGGTGTACATTACCTCGTACATGCTCCAATCACAAACAGGTCCGCCAGCCACACCTGCCTTGAAAATGCCAGGAAAGGTGAGGAGCATGTTTGTAGTCATAAAACCGCCATAACTCCAGCCATGTACAGCCATATTATCACCATCCACATATGACTGTGATTTCAGGTAATCGATAAGAAGCTTTTGGTCATGCATCTCTTCAACACCCAATTTCCTGAATGTGCTTTGCTCAAAATCAAGGCCTCGGTTTGCTGAACCCCTATTATCAAGCGTGGCAACGATGTAGCCTTGCTCTGCAAAATGATACATCCAAAGGCTTGCACCTCCCAAGTAAGTATCTCTTATTAGCTGTGCGTGTGGTCCCCCATAAACATAGATTAAAACAGGATATTTCTTTGAAGCATCAAAGTGTGAAGGTTTGATCAAGCGCCCATAGAGTGTTGTTCTAGCATTTTTAAGCGTGAAAATTTCAGGTTTTGCTATGTTAAAACTGTCTAGTGGATCCTTAGCTGAGCAAAACGCCACTAATTTTTTGCCATTGGTTTCGTAGATATTAATCTCTGCTGGAGTTTCAATACTTGAAAATCGTTCCAGAAGGAATTTACCCCCGTCATTGAGGCTTGCAGAATGGGTTCCCAGTGTACTGTCGATGATGGTTTTTCCTCCCAATTCATAGTCAATCATGTAGGTGAATCGATGTAGCCCATTGCGCGTTTCATCAGGGTTTTTTCCACCAATCACCACTTCGCCAGTGCCGGATACAAACAAGTAGTTTTTTGTGTGGTCAAACCCTAATATGTGCTGTGCTTCCCATTGGCCATTGGTAAGCGTTCTCAGAAGCTTGCCTTCAGTATTATAGAGGTATAGATGTTGATAACCACTGCGCTCGCTCATCCATATAAATTCGTCTTCACTTCCTGGTAAAAACCATGGGGCATGCTCCGGTTCAACATATTTTGGGTGTGATTCTTCAAACAACGGTTGTAGAAGACTGCCGTTTTGAGCGTCATACATGTTGACCTTTAGTTTGTTTTGATCTCGATTGAGTTGACCTATGATTAAAGCTTTAGAATTTGGCACCCAACCTATGCTCGTGAGGTATTGCTCAGGATCGCCTTCGGTGTTCATATACGTTATTTTTCCACCTATTTCATAAACACCTAGCTTAACGTGATGACTCTTTTGCCCCGCCATGGGATATCGCGTATTATTTACAGAAGCTGGCGTAGTGCTTATGTCAACTATCGGATATTGACTCACCATACTTTCGTCCATTCTGTAGAAGGCGATTCGTTTTCCGTCTGGAGACCAAAACATGCCCCGATCTATACCGAACTCATACCTGTGCACCGCTTGACCGTAAATTATTCCATCTTTTCCATCAGAGGTAACTTGAATGGATGTGCCTCCTGATTTCATTACAAAAAGATTATCATCTTTTATGTAGGCGCAGAATGATAGGTCTTCATTCATGGTGACGTGTTCTGCGCCCTTTGGAATTTCAAACAATGTCTCCACATTATTCGCTTCTATATCTACTTTAGCGAATGAGCCGCCCGTTCTAAAGGTGAATGATGTACTGTCATAAAATGAAAATTTTGGAAATTTTTTTAACCCAAAATCAGGTCCGCTCCAAGAATCAATATCGCTCAGCATTATTGATCGAGATGTTTGGCTTGAGTTGCATTCGTGAATTACAAGTTCCTCAAATTCATTAATGTAGGCCAGTTTGTTGGTGTTGGGTACCCACTGTAGTTGATCTAGTGTTTTTGGATAAAAATCCGAGTACTGTTTTAATACTGCGTCCTCAAGGGTGAGCGACTTCATTTGGGTATACCCAACCGTTGATATCAGCGCAGCGAAACTCGCTAGAAAAAACTTTTTCATTGAAATAGATTATTTACAGTGCGGACAAAATTGCCGGTCTTCTTCCACTAGGAAGTAGTTTCCTTTTTTGTCTTTAATGTATATGTTTTTGAAGAAGATATTTTTTCGCTCACTCTGAGGAATAGCGTTAAGAAAGTAGCTTTTAAACGCATCATTGTATCTACTACCCTTTAAGTCGAAGTGAGCCAAAACCTCTCCTTCGGGAGATCGATGTTCTGCTTCGAGCTGAAGAACTTTGAAAAACATTAGCGTGTCTGATGATTTGTAATAAGCCGTTACACCATAGCCGTATAACAGCGTGCGTGCCGGTGGCTTTAGCTTAGGGGGTGGTGCAACTCCATCATATCCTCGGATAACCACCTTATCTAGAGAAACTGGTAGTGCATTTAAATCACTCTGCGCCACTGCCTTGTCCAGGTCGATTTCCTGCGCATAGGTATCGCTGACCGTCACACCCGCTATTACAATAGCAATCAATATTAATTGACCTTTCATATAAAGCGCTAAAATAAAATTCTCAACTGTCTAAATGGAAGTTTGAGTCACTTGGCCTTCTCCATTCACCTTAACCTCCTTAGGATTTCCGCGATAATTAACTCGACCACTTGAAAAGAAGTTCACTTCCAAATATTGAGTCGCATAAACATCACAAACGGTAGATCCGAAAATATTCAAGACCAAGGTATCGACTACCAAGTTGTAGGCTCTCAAATCACCCGAAGAGGTAGAGAGGAAATCCATTCGATTACACTCTCCAGATAGGATCATGTTTCCCGAAGACCTTATTTCGCTAATGATTTCATCTGAATCAACTGCAAAATCTATATCGCCAAGGCCACCATTTGTAAACCAAACCTTGGGCTGTTTCAGAATGCGTTCATTTTCAATGAGTCCGGCAGAATTTATAACGAATCGATTGGCTTCATTAAGCGTTAATTCAAATAGTATCGGTTGATTATTTTCGAGGCATTCATCAAGAGACAAGGTGAGCAAACCTTGGTCGTTATTAGCCATAACCACCGGTTGAATCTCTTCCTGAGCAATCACCTCAATGATGTTATCTCTTGCACTATCTACTTTCACCAACACATCAGAAACCATATCAAGAATCACCTCACCCACGCTGTCCGTTGGTGTGAATCTAGAAACTCTAGGACCATTGCCTTCTACACAGCTGTTACAGCCCGTATTTAGTAATGGAGCTACTATTATTAACATGAAGAAAGTCTTTCGCATGGGCGGCAAATATCGGTGCTTGACATGAAGCGGTTTCAAATGGTGCCTACTAACTTTGTCGCAAAATTGGTTCATGCTACGATTAAAACTGCCGACAGACCCTCGATGGGTAGATATCGCTCAGAAAAACATAAACGAAATTTTAACCGATCACGCATATTGTGAGCAAAAAGCGGCTAGTGCAGCCATCTCCTTTATCGTGCAATATCCTGAATACCCAGAACTCGTAGATGCGATGTCTGACCTAGCACGGGAAGAGATGGAGCATTTTCAAATGGTACATGATCAGATAAAAAAGCGTGGATTAAAGTTAGGTTACGAGCGAAAGGATAATTATGTAAAGAAACTACGACAGTTTTTCAAAGGAGGCGATCGAGTGCATCAACTTACAGACAATTTGTTGCTCGCAGCTATGATTGAAGCTAGGAGTTGCGAACGCTTCCGAGTTTTATCTGAGGGAATCGAAGATCCTGAGCTTAAGACATTTTATGCCGAACTGATGAAAAGCGAGGCTATGCACTACACGATGTTCTTGAAATTTGCCCGCGAAATAGGTGGAGCGGTGATGGACGTTGATAAGAAATGGCAAGATTTCCTGAGCTACGAGGCCAAGGTGATAGCCACATTCGGCAAGACGGAGCGGATTCACGGTTAATTCTTAAACAGTGAGGTAGAGGCTTACATCCGTTTTTAGCGAGATTTTGATTTTTCCTTCCTCAAACTTCTCAATATCGATGGAATGTATTGGGAGGTAAAGCATTACTCTTTGCAAAGGTAAAATCCTTTTCGCGCAAGGCGCGGCAAATATCATTTTCAGACTGATACATTTGTCACAAGAAAACTAAGCCAATATGGGCAAGCAAGAGATTATTGAGCAACTAGAAAAGTGGGTCAGTGCAGAAGATTTTGAACCTAACAAGACACAGTTTACTGATTGGAAGTCGGAATTCGAAAAAGAGCGTCTACAAACGGAAAAACAGCAAGAGGCTGAGGCACAAAAAGAAGGGGAGGGTGAAAATGATTTTGAATATACCCCAACCAAGGAGGATTTAAGGTTTGAAGAGCTATGCGGTATATACCATGACAAGCGAAAGCAATATGAGTCAAAGCGCAAGGCTGAGCTTGAGAATAATCTTGCGGAGAAAAGGGCACTTATTGAAGAGTTGGACTCCTTAATTAAGGATGAAGAGAATATTGGCAAGGCTTATTCACGCTTTAATGCAATAAAGCAGAAGTGGAACGAGTTAGGACCCGTATTAGCCAACCAGCGAAGGGGCATACAAACCGAGTATAGTCGCCTTATAGAGCTATTTTACTACAACATAAATATCTACCGCGAACTTCAACTAAATGACCTCAAAAAGAACCAAGAGCTCAAATTGGAGGTGATTGAAAAGATTAAGGCACTAAAAGAAGAAAAATCTATTCACCAACTGGACTTTCTGATTCATCAATATCTTGATGAGTGGGACACCATAGGCCCAACTTTTAAAGAGGAATGGGAGAAAATTAGAGAGGAGTTTAAAAAAGTGGTGAATGTTGTTTTTGAGCGGCTAAGAGAGCATAGAAAAGCTGTTAAAACTACTCACAAAAACAATTTGGATAAGAAGCAAGAGATTATTGCAAAAGCCAAGGAAATTGCAGAGCCCGAAATTTTAGATCATAAGTCCACCCAAGAACGAACGCAGCGTATCATAGGCCTGCAAAAAGATTGGAAGAACATTGGCTTTGCGGGTCATAAACATAACGATGCAGTATGGAAGGAATTTCGGGAAGTATGTGATGATTATTTCAATAAACGAAAGGTATTTATTGATAAAAACAGCGAAAAGTTTGCAGTACTTAGGTCAAAGAAGAAGGGCTTAATACAAAGAGCGAAAGAAATTCATACAGAAACTCAATCGGCTGAGGTAGCCAATGAACTTAAAAATCTGCAGCGTCAATGGAAAGAAACTGATAAGCTACTGCCTCAAGAGGAATATAGGTTGTTTCGCGAATTTCGAAACTATTGTGACACCTATTTCAAAGGAAAGAAACAGGCTGCAAAGGAGTTAGAGAAACAATGGAAAGCCAATTTAAAAGCCAAAGAGGAACTGCTTGAGAAATTCGCCAAAGAATTAAAGGATAAAATCACTGTCAAAGGTGAAACTTTGATTGAAGAGTGGACCAAAGAATGGGGTGCCTCAGGTGAGGTTGCAAGTGCAGCGCGGACGCAGGTTGACAAGTCTTTTCAGAGTATTGTGTCTAAGGCTTACGATGCGTTGGGTATTTCGGAAAGCGAGCGTAAGGAAAAAGAGTTCGCCTCAAAGATCAAAACTATTGCTAATGCAGGTGATCCTGTCAAAGAACTAAAACGAGAGCGAGGTTTCTTGAATGGTAAGATTAAAGCTGCTGAGGTAGAAACCAGACAATTGGAGGATAAACTTGCTTTCTTTAAGTTTTCGGATGATTCTAATCCATTGAAAAAGGAATTATTGGATCGAATTGAAGAATCGAAAGAAAAAACCGCTAAGATTCGAGCCAAAAGAAAGAAGGTGGACTTGCTTATTAAAGAGCAAGAAGCCGCAGAAAGCCTTGATACGTCAGAGGAGGAAGCGAAAAGCACGGAAGAAGCATAAGCAAAAATCGCCTAGTTAGTTACTGGCGTTCGCATGTCCATGGGTTAGCAGTATCGGACTCTAGATGTTGAATCAATGAGCCAATTTCACGGTTGCGCCCGCATACTTGTCGATCAACTTCACCAAACTCTGTTTGCCCTGTGCAAGTGTAACAACGATTGCAACTTTCGATGGTTAGTGCAGAACATCCAATAAAAAAGAAGAAGAAGTTACGTCTCATTTATACGGCTTTATTGAGAGATACCACTTTAACCTCTTTGGCTCTATTATCTTGAATAACGGTAGGAGTGATGCTATGTTGCCTAAGCCAAGCCTGCATGTACTGATTGAAAATAAATGGTTGATCATGATTACAAGCATGACCAGCATTTTCTACCATTCTTTGAACTCCTCTGGTTTTAAGCTTTTTGTTTAAATACCTACTATGCCTATGTATGACAGGTGAGTCATGCTGGCCACTAAGGAGTAATACTGGGAAACTACCTTTCGACAAATCTTGTTTCCTAAACGTATGCACTGCGGCATATATTTTTTTGAGTTCATCGCGCTTAACTTGACCAATTGCAGAGCGTATTTTTTGCCTTGTAGACTGATTCCCTAGCCATTTGTTGCCCAACATAAACCAAGTTAAAAAGAAACTGATGCGCATGAACTGGCTCGTACTCAATTTGCTGAACAGCATCATTGCTACCCATTTTGGAAAGAATATGCCAGTAACCACCTTTTCAAGCAAACTCAGTCTTAGAGATGCAGTAGCTCCAACGAGTAATAGCCCGCTCACCCGATTAGGGTAGTTCGCTCCGAGGTATTGTGCCACCATTGCACCCAATGAAAGTCCGCAAATAATGGCTTTCTCAACTCCTAGCTCATCCAATAAGTGTAGAATGTCTTCACCAAAAGTGCTCACATGATATTCAGACAAATCGGAGGTGTCAGATTTGCCATGACCTCTTAAATCTACCGTGATAACTTGGTAAAACTCACTGAAATAGGCCTCCTGATGCTTCCAGATCTGAGCATTTACGAATGCCCCGTGTATAAAAACGATAGGTTCACCAACGCCTGATATATTGTAATGAAGTTTCAAAATTGATAGGGTGAAATTTAGTCAATTACCCATCGAAATTTGACTTAAAACTTCATATTCCAATTATGGACATCTTCTACTGTGCCCATTTTTATGCCAATCAATTGATTGCCAATTTGATTGGAGATTTTGCGCGATTCTATTGGCGGTAACTCAAATGTTTCATCTTCATACGAGAGTTTAGCAACATGGGCTGTTGTGGCAGCCGTACCTACTCCAAAGAGCTCCTCTAACTTACCGCTTCTTGCGACCGAAATAAGTTCTTCTATTGCTATTGGCCGTTCCTCAACTATGTATCCCGCTTCTCTGCTTAGGATTAAAAAGCTTTCTCTGGTCACACCAGCTAGAATTGTGCTTCCTGTTGGAGGTGTGATTAATTTGCCGTCAATCACAGCCATCATATTCATAGTTCCTGCCTCTTCAAGATATTTATGCTCTTTGGCATCAGTCCAAATCAATTGATCTATGCCCTGATTCTGAGCTTTCTTTGCAGGAAGCATCGCACTTGCATAGTTACCGGCTGCTTTTGCGAAACCTACACCACCTTTAGCTGCTCTTGTAAACTCCGTTTCAACCTTTAAGTGAAGAGGCTTTGAATAATATGGACCCACAGGTGAAGTGATGATCATGAACAAATAGTCATCGCTAGGCTTTACACCCAAAAATGGATCTGTTCCTATCATAAATGGCCTGATATACATCGAACTATCTGGTTCATTGGGCACCCAATTGCGGTCAAGACTTACAAGCTGCTTTATACCTTCAATAAAAATATGTTCCGTGATTTTTGGCATGCACAATCGCTCTGCTGATCGATTGATTCGTTCATGATTCTTTTCAGGCCTAAAAACGAGTATTTCTCCATCTGGATTCTTAAATGCTTTCATTCCTTCGAATACAGCTTGGCCGTAATGTAAAGCTGATGTGGCGGGGCTTAAATGGATATCTCCGTACGGGATTATCTTGGGCGCTTGCCATTCGCCATTCGTGTACTTTGCTATTAAAGCGTGATCAGAGAATACTTTGCCAAAAGGAAGATTTTTAAAATTTATCTCAGATAACCTTGAATGCTCAGTTCGCTGTACCTCAATCTCCTGTGTATCTATCATTAGTCAAAGTGTTAATGAACGCCTCTGAATCTGC
>JALRDM010000097.1 GCA_023262195.1 Salibacteraceae bacterium
GGAAAATTGGCGTTAGGCTTTCATGCTATTGAGTTTCTGCTTTGGGGCGAAGATCGATCGGATACTGCAACAGACAAGACAGGAAATCGAGTCTATCGTGATTATTTAACTGAAGATGGAAAACACGAGAATCACGATCGAAGAGGGGATTACTTGCTCGTGGCAGCTCAGCGGTTGACTGCGGATATGGAGACAATGAAAAATGATTGGGATCCAAACCAAACGGGTAATCTGAGAAATGATTTTTTAAACCTTAGTGGGCCAGTTGCAGCACGAAACGTGCTTAACGGACTTTACGAGGTTTCCAACGTTCAGTTGGCACAATTTCAATTTGCAGAGGCAATTGCGAATCCAGATAGTCTATTGGAGCAAAGTGAATTTAGTGACAATACCTTACAAGACCTCTTTGCCAATGCCATCGCCATGGAAAATGCATATATGGGAACATACATAACCTTTGATGCCGAACGACTGTCTGGCACAAGTGTAAATGATGTACTCCTTCTGCAACACGATACCATTGCAGCACGCCTAGAAACAGGTTTTCCCGACATCTTGCTAAAGATGGAAGAAATTATTGGGCCATTTGATCGCAGGGCCTCGCGCGAGGGCAGTGCCGAAACAGGAAGCATAGCCGCTGTGCGTAAGCGTTGTGAGCTCGTGGGCGAATACCTTCAGTTAGGAACTGAAGTATTAGCGGATTAGCACTACTTTTTCGACTTCAACCTAAAACCAACGTAGGTCATTCGTCCGAAAATCGGACCCCAAATAAGTGATCCATCAAAGTAAGTTCCGAATGGATCGTTGGCAGCAATGATCGGATTTGGCTGTCTAACATTGGTGATGTTTTCCATTCCAACGTATACATCAAAGCGGTCTTTCCAACTCTTGGTAATTTGGGTGTTGAATAGGAATAAATCGGGTGATCGCGTGGCACGTTGATCTGCCAACGGATTACCGCTCGTGCTTGGGATTCGTTGGGGTCCAGTCCATTGAGCGGTAACATCAAAAAACCAACTCGACAAAGACTCGTAGGCTAGGTTGATGAACGCTCTATTTTTAGCTACAAATGGGCTGTCTTTTAAGTCACCACTATAGGTAGAGCGTACCTCGTGCCAACGATAGGCCATCCGCAAATTGAGCCTTCGATACAATTCATAGTCCAGCTGAACTTGCACGCTCGTAGCATAGCTTTCGCCTTGCAGATTGTAGAATTTTACTTCTCTTGGGTTTTCTATATCCACCACGGTTTGGTTCTCAAAAATTGTATGGTAGCCGTCAATGGCCAATACTCCCGAACGATAATTGAGCTTGAAGTCTTGGGTTAAATTTCCCCCAAAATTCCAGCCTACTTCCGGAGCTAGCCCAAAGCCTGGAATTGAAGCGTTGCCAATGATTTGCCATAATCGTGATGTAACAAGTAATCCCAAATTTTCTGTGATTACATTGGTGGTTCTTTGACCTCGTCCACCGGAAGCACGAAGCACTGTTCCTTCTCTGATTTCATATCGCGCGTGCAGTCTTGGCGTAGCGAAAAATCCATAGAAATTGTGATAGTCTCCGCGAAGCCCAGCTACAACCGCAAACTTGTCGAAGTAGCTGAAGGTATATTCAATGAAAGCACCTGGAACAATCTCCTCACGATCATAGCTCAAGCTATCGAGCTGTTCGTCAAATTGATCGTATTGGATGCTTGCACCAACGCGATATTTATGCGTGGAGGTACCGAGTATGGATTGATATATCGTATTGAAATAGCCGCTGCGTTGTTCACCGGTGTAGTTGGTGTTTCCAAAGAAATTACTCTGCTGATGCAAAAGGGCAGAGCCTTGAAATCCAATGCTTTGGTATTTCTTTTTTGGGAAAATGTACCCCGTTTTACCCCACATTTCTGCTCGATTCGTAGTCCAACCGATTCGGTATGGATTCGTGATTTTTTCACTCGCGATCTGGCCGCCTTGACGGTCTTCGGTCAGCACATTTATTCCCGCTTGACCCTCCCAGTTTTTATGGGATTGAAATCGCCATCGGTTAATGACATTAAACTGCTGACCCTTCGGGAAATCAAGAAATCCATCATTATTGTTATCAATGTCAAGAGGTCGTACGTTGGCATGAGCCAGTACGCCCGTTGATACGTGCTTGTTTAGTTTATGTGCAGTCGCAATATTGAGTTCCGTTCTACCTCCTTGGCTTCCATAACCATTTAAGAACCAACGATCCGCATCTTCTGGTTTTTTGAGCTCAACATTGATTTGACCAGTGATGCTCTCAAAGCCGTTCACCACCGAGCCAGCACCTTTGTTTAATTGAATCGATGAAACCCATGGTCCAGGGGTGTAGGTCATCCCTTGGATGGCACTCAACGCCCTCACCCCAGGCATTTGCTCTCGGGTGATTTGAGAATACTTCCCATCCAATCCAAGCATTTTTATTTGCTTGGTACCAGTCACTGCATCTGTAAACCCTACGTCAATGGATGGGTTGGTTTCAAAACTCTCGCTGAGGTTGCAACACGCAGCCTTGAATAACTCTTTTTCACCTATAGTTTCAACCTTCATGGTCTTCATATAGGAGATCTCCGTACCGCGCTGGCGATATACTACATCGACTTCCCCGAGTTCGTTGCCCTGCTTCAGCACAACGGTGAGCTTATCGAACTCAGTTACCGTGATGGTGTCGTTTTTATAGCCAACAAAGCTGATGACAAGCTGGTTTTCACCTTCCGCGATAGGCAGGGTAAACTGCCCTAACGAATCAGTTGAGGTACCAGTTTGAGTGCCCAACCAAAACACATTGGCAAATGGGATGGGCTCAAAGGTGCCGTTGGAATATTCCTCAATTACTACCCCAGTCAGGCTGTTTTGCGCAAAACTGGATAGAGAAATTAGGAAGAAGCCTAGGACAAAAAGCTGGACACTAATGTTTCTCCTTGTGCTCATACTTACAACAATCAGGGAGTGATTCGTAGTCTTCCTTCGTGGCCTTTATGTTTTGAGTATTGTGTCCAGCTTTGGCCACACGCGCCTCAATTT
>JALRDM010000116.1 GCA_023262195.1 Salibacteraceae bacterium
ATACACTTTTAATGTATGGGTCCAGGGTTCGAGCCCCTGTCGGGTCACTGAAATGCAAAAAGCTGCTGGTTTTTACCAGCAGCTTTTTTTATTTCAATAATTCTTGGGCGAGAAGTTCATATCGAGCAAGAGAGGAACGAGTGAGTCGAAGTAAGCCCCTGTCGGGCCACCAAATAAATATGCTTCACTGTAAGGTGAGGCATTTTTTTATGGCCACATTTACCTTCCGATTGGATATATCAGAACAAGGAGGTCCATTTCTTAATGCAATGCAATTACAAAATATCAGAATCACCATCATTAACCCGCAGCCTTACTACATTTGAACTTGACATTTGATTTATGCCATCTACACTAAAGGAAACGTTTGCTGGTAAGCGTGTTTTTTTAACCGGTCACACAGGCTTTAAAGGAGCTTGGATGACCTTGATCTTGAATAAACTCGGAGCACAGGTGAAAGGGTATGCTCTTGAACCGAAAAATAATTTTGACCTATACAATCAGCTCGAAGGAAATAGCTTGTGTGACTCAGTTATTGCGGACATACGAGATAGACAAAAGCTTAAAGATGTAATCCTAGAATTTCAGCCAGATTTCGTGTTTCATTTTGCAGCCCAAGCGCTTGTGTTGGACTCATATAAGGAACCAGTAGAAACTTACGAAACAAATGTGATGGGCACCATTCACGTTCTTGATGCTCTTCGATCGTTAAATCAGCCCTGTTATTCTGTGATTATTACCACAGACAAGGTCTATGAGAATATGGAAGTACTCACACCTTACCCCGAAACAGCGCGTTTTGGAGGATATGATCCATACAGTAATTCAAAGGCGTGTGCAGAATTGGCCATAAGTGCGTATAGAAATTCATTTCTCAATCCAAAAAATTACAAAGAGCACCTACAATCTGTCTCAGCGGCAAGAAGCGGTAACGTGATTGGCGGAGGTGATTGGAGTGAAAATCGGCTCGTTCCTGATATAGCAAGAGCTTTGATTGAAAATAAACCAATTACGATCAGAAATCCTGAAGCCATTCGCCCATGGCAGCACGTCTTGGATCCACTAAATGGATATTTAACCTTGGCCCAGAAAATGGTTGAGGACCCCGTTGCTCAGGCGACTGGCTATAACTTTGGCCCAGAACCTAAGGATGAGCAAACGGTAATTGACATGGTGAGGCTGGCCATTGATTATTGGGGAGCTGGATCTTACGAAACTCCAACCATTCAAGACAAACCACACGAAGCTGGGCTCCTCAAATTAGCCATAGACAAAGCCAAATCAGAACTAAGTTGGAAACCGCGGTTCGATTCATCGAAAGCAGTGGAATGGACCATGGATTGGTATAAAAACGGCCGAGCAAACGCCTTGGATTTCACCTCGAAACAGATCGACATTTTCTTTAGCGATGAGATCATTTAAGGAGCTCAATATACCTGGAGTGTTCGAAATTGACATGTTTCATGCAGGAGATGACCGTGGTATGCTTGTCAAACCATATCACAAAAACACCCTAAACGAGCAAGGGCTCGTGAGTGAATTTCGTGAGAGCTTCTACTCTACCAATAAGAAAGGTGTAATCCGCGGAATGCACTTTCAGCATCCACCACATGATCACGCAAAGATTGTATACTGCACGCATGGTAGGCTCTTGGATGTAATTTTGGATATACGCGTAGGGAGCCCTACTTATGGAAAAGCAACCTGCATCGAGCTTAGTTCCGACAATTTTAAAGCCGCATATTTACCTATAGGTGTAGCCCACGGATTCTGTGTTCTCGAGGATGATACTACCATGATTTACCTCACAAGTACCGTACACTCATCCACGGCAGATGATGGTTTGCTGTTCAATTCCTTTGATTTTGAATGGCCCATTAGCAATGGAATACATTCAGAACGTGACCTTGAGTTCAAACCTTTGGCTGAATTTGACTCACCTTTCATCTATACCCCATGAGACTTCTTTATACCCTGCTCCTTCTGCTGTATTTCCAATTTGGTTTCGGGCAAGAACCAACTCCAATTCTTTCCAACAAAGCCGAGATTTCGGTTTTAACGTGTAGTCCAGGGAATCAACTCTACTCTCTCTTCGGGCACAGCGCCATACGCGTAACGGACCCGATAAACAAAATTGACGCTGTCTTCAATTATGGAACCTTCTCCTTCAACGAAGACTTCTATTTCAACTTTGCGATGGGTAGGCTAAACTATAAGCTTAGCGTATCGCCTATGAGCGGATTCATGCGCGAGTATCAGTATGAAAATCGCGGTGTCACGGAGCAAAGATTGGATCTTGACTCTGCTCAAAAGCAAGACCTATTGAATTTTCTTGATTGGAATCGACAACCCGAGAACCGTATATATCTCTACGATTTTTTCTATAACAATTGCTCATCCATAATTAGGGATGTTTTAGATACAGCATTAACTGCTGAGGTTTCCTATGAAGACTTAAGCTATGCCAGCAGTCCATCATATCGAAATATGATTGACAGTTATTTGATTTATCATCCTTGGGGAGATTTCGGAATTGACCTTGGTCTCGGCACTCCGTGTGATAAAATCCCAAACGCTCAAGAGTATATGTTTTTGCCAGATGAACTCGATCGTGCCTTTGACCATGCTCAGATTGAAGGACGACCAATTGTCAAAGAAAAGCGTACCCTTTTAACCACGGATGGCCTTACTTACACTTGGAGTCTCACCCAGCCTATTCCTTTGTTTTGGACATTGTTTGGAATCATCGCGGTGCTTTCAGCATGGGGACTAAGAAAAGGAAAGCGATTGGTGTTTTTAGATGTAATCATCTTCCTTGCCTATGGAGCTGTTGGCGCGCTCCTCTTCTTTCTTTGGTTTATTACCATACACACCGCAACAGCCAATAACTTCAATATGCTCTGGGCATGGCCTATTCACATTTTGGCGATCCCTTTCCTCTGGATTGAACGGATTCGAAAACCTTATTTCATGGCATACGGAATCGTTCTGTTGTTGACCTTATTGAGTTTTCCTATACTCCCTCAAATGCTCCATATGGCTATTATTCCAATCGTTTTAATTGGATTGGTCCGTTCGTGGGTGAACTGGAAGTTATAGTAGATGAGAAGCTTAACCCTTTTCTTGTTGTCCTTAGTCTTACTCCTCGCTTCATGCAGTCAATCATCAGACGTGGTGCAGCATGGACTTTGGCAAAAGCGAAAGTATCGCAAGGGTTGGCACGTTAATGATATCGCCAAGCATAAAGAACAGCAGAAAAAAGGCCTTGACCGAGGTCAATCCATCGGTCCGATAAATTTTTCGCAAACGCTCCAAGAATCAGATGAACCTGAAGTATACGATCATGGTACGAATCAGAGCATTGAAACAAAAAAACCAGACCCCAAGTTTGAGGTTGACTCCAGATTTCACCTTAAATCAAAACGGCATAGAACAACATCTAAAAAGTTTTTGAGCGTTAAAAATCACTCGCCTCCGGATGAAGACAAAGACAACAAGTCGAAGCGGTTAATTATAGCAAGTATCGGAAGCTTGGTTTCGCTTTTTGCTATGCTCATTACTCTTGTGTTGGGTTCAATCATAGGTGGGGCAGCTTTTTTACCCAGTTTTATGGTCATACTATGGTTGGGGTTAACCATTTTGGCAATCATATACGCGATTGACTTATCTAGATCACAAAAGGGAAAACCTTATCTCACTGATGAGCGATTGACGGACTTTGGTCTTAAATCAAAGCGACTTGCTATTTTATCAACCACCATTATACTGGGGGTTATCCTTTTAGCGGCCTTGGCTTTGGTTATTTTCTTTGTAATTGCCGCATCAGTTAATACTGGCAATATCGTTGGACTCATACTCCTTGGCATCGTGATACTATTCGTTTTGGCACTTATTGTTAGCCTAGCCACCATTGCATATATAGTATTGAGTAGCATCGGTCTCGCATTTGGAATTGCTTCGTATAAGCATAATCAGGAAGGAAAAAATGGTACGTGGATCATCGTAGGTCAGTTAGCACTTCAGTTTCTCCTATTTATTGCGTCCATTCTCCTCGTCTTGATGAATGTGCTTATTTAATAAGATATTTTATCGTTCCATTCCATATGATGCCTGTAAACTTGCAGCATGAAGACACTCATTCTCGGTGCATCTGGATTGGTTGGGGGCAATTGCTTAAAATGGTTCAATGAACAAGGCTGGGAATGTTTAGGAACTCATTTCTCCTTCGAAACACCTGCCACTGAGTTTTACAATACTTTGGATCATACTGACACAAGCAATGTGGATGTCGATGCTTTTGCTCCTGAGATAATCATACACTGTGGTGCACTCACCTGGGTAGATTACTGCGAAGAAAATCCAGAGGAAAGTTTTGAAAAAACGGTGGTCTCAACGCACAATGCTGTTGCGCTTGCTCAAAAGCATAATGCTAAACTGGTTTATCTCAGTACTGATTATGTTTTTGATGGCGAAAAAGGATTTTACTCAGAAGAAGACCAGACTAACCCTTTAGGTGTTTATGCCAAACATAAGCTCGAGGCTGAAGAACATATTTCAGCTCAGCTTTCTGACTTTCTCATTTGCAGAATTACCAACGTTTATGGTGATGAAATCAGAGGCAAAAACTTCATTGCGAGGCTCAGTGCAAACATGGTAAAAGGCGATGCCATGGATCTGAAGCTGCCCATTGATCAATACGCTACACCTGTGAATGCAATCGATGTGGCCCGTGCAATCTATCTGCTTTTAGACGCACAGAAAAAAGGGATATACCATTTCGCAAGTACAGATTACCTCAATAGAGTGCAATTGGCAGAGCGCGTATTTCAATATTTCGGTCACGAACAAGTCAAAATTTCGTCTGTTACTACACATGATTTGAAGCAAGCTGCAAAAAGACCATTGAATGGAGGAATGAGCGCAGCAAAATTCAATTCAGAATTTCCGCATTTTCGCTGGACAAATGTGGATGACTATTTAAGCGAATTACAACATAGATTACAGGATAAAGAATGAACGAAACCAAGGAAATGATAAGGGTGCCATATGGCATGACGGTGCATGGTGAAGAGGAAATAGAGGCCGTAGTAAATGTGCTACGCACTTCTACCCAAATGGGGAAAAACGTGCGCGAAATGGAAGACCGTATTGCCAAACTTTTTGATAAGCCGTATGGTATTATGCTCAACAGTGGGTCATCAGCCAACTATTTGGGTGTAGAAGTGATGAATCTCGAAAAAGGCAGCGAAGTCATTACCCCTGCACTTACCTTCTCAACTACCGTTGCACCATTGGTGCGCAATGGCTTAATCCCATCGTTCGTAGATGTGGAAGAAGGCACCTATAACCTTGACGCGGATAAAGTGGAGGAAATGATTACCTCTAAAACCAAGGCCATGATGGTTCCAAACCTCATCGGAAACATGCCTGATTGGGAAAAGCTTAGAGCGATAGCAGACAAGCATAATTTAATCGTCTTTGAAGACTCAGCCGACACCCTTGGTGGTACCATCAATGCTAAAAGCACCGGATCCTTTTCTGATATGAGTATTACCAGTTTCTATGGGTCACACGTGATCAATTGTGCAGGCAATGGTGGTATGTTAATCGTTCGTGAGTCAGAACACTTTGAACACGCAAAACTGTTGCGATCATGGGGGCGATCATCTTCACTCTTCGTAGAATCTGAAGCTATTGAGAACCGCTTCAATGTAGAAGTTGACGGCATCCCATATGATTCCAAATTCATTTTTGCCGAGCCAGGGTACAACCTAGAGCCGTCAGAAATGGGTGCTGCATTTGGGCTGGTTCAGCTCAGCAAACTCGATCATAACATCAGCGAGCGAGAGAAGAACTTCGCTGAAATGACTGAGTTTTTCGAGCAATGGGAAAAGTGGTTCATTTTACCCAAGCAACTTCCTAACAGCCGCACAGGTTGGTTAGCGTTCGCCCTGACCATTAGAGATGACGCGCCATTTAAGCGACCTGAAATGCAGATTTTCTTGGAAAAACGTAATATTCAAACACGAACAGTTTTTACGGGAAATATTTTAAGACAACCTGGATTTAAGAACGTGGAGAGTAAAAAGTCGAGCGATGGATACACCGAATCTGATAAAGTGATGCGCGGTGGTATGCTTCTCGCCTGCCACCATGGACTTACTCGACCTATGATTGATCACGTAAAAGAGCAAGTCACCAATTTCCTAAGTCAGTATTAAACTTGAAGTGAATTCAAGCCGACTTATGGGACCTATAAAAAGGAATCCACTCTTACTGTTAACCACCATCTTATGGGTAGTAATAACGGTGTTCATTGAGCCTGGCAGGTACTCTAAGTCTGAACTGCCTAAACATTCTCTGTCGGTAGATAGTGTTGCAGGCTATGAACGAGGGAATGGTAAGAGTCATTTTGAAGAGCTTCACGAAAATTTTTTCATCACTTATCCTGGCAAGAAAGCCCCTGTCATTGCTTACTTGTCCTTTGATGAATCTATAGATATCCTACTGCGGGGAGGTGTAGTATCTTGGGCTGAAACAGAAGACACTACACGTTCAAGAATCGATTATCATATCGCATTGAACGACAGTTTGCTATATCGCCAAGCCTCAGTTACTCAACCCTTTCGCGAAGTATTTCATGTTGATTCCGGAGATTTGATGTCGATTACCATTGATAAAGGAGATGAATGGTATTACGATGAAGGATACTTCGAAATAAAACACCACCATCCTTGGTTGCCCTTAATCGTTATTGTTTGTACGCTACTCGCATCTTTAGTGCTCAGTCTGACGATATTACGAGCTCCACTCAGCCTCCCGATGGTACTTCTTGCTATTTTCTTATTCTACTTTGATGAGGTGAGCATAGTAAGAGCGTATCACTTGCACATATCATTAATATGGGCCTTGTCATTGATAATGGGCATCACGGTGTTACGTTTAATTTATTTTAAGCGAACAACAATTAACTTATTAAAAAACAGCGGTTTAGCTACACTTCTTTTCTTGTTGTTTTTAATTCCGCTGCTTAACATGATGAACTTTCTCCGGTTTGATAAAGGACTCGCTCAATATGACTACTACGCTATATTTCAGACCAATTGGACAGAAGCTTTTCAATACGCAACTACTAATTCAAATTACGCAGTAACAAGCCTTACCGCTTATGTGCTTTTGGCATTGGTGCTTTACCTATTCGACCTCTCTCACAAACGGATAACAGTATCGCCAAAACTGCGACTCGCATTACTATTAGCAGCATTGATTGGTATGATATCGTTTCCAGTTTCAACAAGTATCTCCGATGCAGCAATAGCATTCTCGACATATCGAAGTGAGTTGGCTGGTTTCATTGCATTACAAGATTCGCTCACCCAAAAAAGTACAACACTAGGCGCTACCACCAATGCCCAAAACGAATTGCACATAGTCGTCATTGGAGAGTCACACAATAAACACCACATGTCTCTCTATGGCTATCATAGAAACACCACCCCTCGCCTCGATGCTTTGGCTAAGCAGGGCGAAATCATTGTGATGGATGAGGCCATTGCTCATCACACTCATACCCATCCCGTATTAGAGCTTTCGCTATCCTCGGCTAATTTGTACAACCAGCGTAGATTGAAAAACAGCTATACTATCATTAACGTACTCAATGCAGCTGATTATAAAACCACTTGGTTGAGTAACCAAATAAAGATTGGCGCATGGGATAACCACGTTTCATTGATCGCGATGGGGTGCGATAGTGAGTACTTCTTAAATAAGAACATTGGCACAACGTTCACCTCGATGAGCTATGACGAAATAGTCTTGAACAATTTAAAATCGATCATTGAAAAAGAGGATGCCAGAAACCATGTAATATTCATTCATATCATGGGGAGTCATGGCAACTATGGCGACCGATGGCCCGAGAATCGAGAGAAATTTCAAAACCCAACCAAAGGTCAGTTTGGCAACTTCAACACTTGGATTGTTGATGATTATGACAACAGCATTTACTACAACGATTCTATCCTCACAGAGATCATCGCAGTCCTTAACAAGGCACCACAATCAAAAAAGAGTTTGGTATACTTTGCCGACCACAGCGAAGAAGTATCTCGAGGTGATGGTCACAGCATGGCGCTATTTGATTATGAAATGACCGAAATCCCAATGTTCTGGTGGTTTAGTGAAGGTTACAAGCAGACCTACCCACAGCGTGTAGAGCACCTTAATCAGAATAAGTTCAAGGTATTCACCAACGATTTAATCTATGATCAAGTTGCTGAAATTGCTAGTATTGATGGAGCGGAGAGTGAAGCTCGCCTTAATCTGTTTAACCCAGCTTATGCGCTACCGATGGAGAATATAAAATTGGTTGATCAAAGCCACCCCTATGGTGCTGATATGAATGTTTATTACATAGAGCGCGTCAACAATGATTCGCTGCACAAAGGCTGGCAACAAAAACTGGGGGTTCACCGAGCAAACACCATCGGCAAACTTCATCATGCCACCAATAGACTTGGTTTCAAACAAGTAGAACTCGATGTGGTCTTTCATTCGGATTCCGTCATTTGGTTTGAAATCGGACATGGAGAGCGAGAGTCGATGACAGCCATGGATTTGAGAACTTACTTGGCAGACCCACAATGTGCCAATATTGATCGCTTCTGGTTGGATGTAAAGAATATAAATGACAACAATATTGATGACTTATTAGCGCATCTTGGAGACAGTTTATTCCAACAATTTAAAGCGAAGTTGATTATTGAGAGCTCCACCAAATCTTCGCGATTCAAAGAAATCAACGGGCTTGGCTTCTACACCTCATATTACTTGCCAACTGCAATTGCGGAAGTATCAGATGACCGACAGCTTAGAACTTGGGCCGAAGAAATTTCTGCTCAAATAAAGTTACAGCGTGTGAGCGCAGTTTCTTTTGACGCAGCCTTATATCCTCGGGTTAAACAATATTTAGAGCCCCGTATTAACGCTGAAATCGAATACCTTTCGTGGCAATTAGACCTGAGTATGAGTCAACCCGGTTTGTCCGAAAAGCTTAATTCCAGCTCCGTGGCAAATGACCAACGAGTGAAAATGTTACTGATAAAACTCCAATCTAAATTTGATTACTAATGAGAACTCTCTCCTTACTCCTAGTGTGCAGCTTTGCACTTATGCAAACCAGCTGCGGCCAAAAATCAGATCGAAAAAGCCCGCCAGCAAAGGCTGAAATTTCAATGGGTGATTTCGAGGCGTCCATCAACTACGGACAACCAAGTAAAAACGGAAGACTAATTTTCGGTACGAAAGAAGCTGATGCTCTTGTTCCATATGGATAGCCATGGCGCACGGGAGCCAATGAAGCGACTGAAATCACACTTTCAAAATCGGTCACTATAGCAGGAAATACGCTTGATGCTGGAACATATTCGATCTATACAATTCCCGGAGAAAACGAATGGGTGATCGCTTTCAATAGTGAAACCGATTTTTGGGGAAGATCCTTGTTTGGTAGTCCATACAAGGAAGAAAAAGATGTTTTTCGAATCAACGTCACCCCAAAAACATCCGAAAGTGTGACAGAAGCATTCATAATTTCAATGAAGGAGGTATCCGAAACTTCTGTAAGTGTAACGATGGCTTGGGATCAAACCAGCGTAGCCTTTGACATGATGTTCTAGGGATTCGGCTCAAGTTCTCCTTCGCTGCTCGCTACGATGGTAGAAACCGAAGCGTCACCCGTAACGTTAACCACGGTCCTACACATATCTAAGATTCGATCAACAGGAAAGATCAGGGCGATCCAAGCTGGATTTAAGCCTACCGACTCCAAGACAATAATCATGAGTACGAGGCCAGCGCTCGGTACAGCAGCCGCACCAATAGAAGCAAGCGTAGCAGTAATAATGATGGTGAGTTGTTGCATCAAACTCAAATCCACCATGTGAAACTGCGCTAGTGCCACCACGGCCACCGCTTGATATAAGCTGGTACCATCCATATTCACTGTGGCACCTATGGGCAATACGAAACTGGTTGTTCGTTCGCTCACGCCCAAATTCTTGTTTACTGCGTTCATCGTAACTGGCAGTGTTGCTACGGAAGAGCTTGTAGAAAAAGCAGTGATTTGAGCGTCTCTAATCCCAGAAAGAAACTTGCGATAATTCATTGACTTTACCAATGCCGATACAACCAGTGGATAGAAAATAAAAACCATAATCACCAGCCCAAGCACCACTACGAGAGAATACCTCCACAAAAAGTCTAGCAACTCAAAAAATCGGTCTGGATCGGTCCCTGCAGCCTTCACAATCTGGCCCGCCATAAGCGCAAAAACGAAAATGGGCATGGCTTTCATAACTACCCAAATCATTCGAACGAACACCTCATTGAATCCATCCACCAGCTTAATGACAGGTTCTGCCTTTTCAGGATCGATCATCACTAAAATGAGGCCGAAAAAAATCGCAAAGAAGATGATTTGTAGCATGGATGTGTCTGCCAGAGCCTGAAAGATATTGGTGGGCACCACGTCAACTACAGGTTTCAACGGACCGAAGTCTTTTTGATTCTGCTTCTCACGTTTTGCCTTTTCAATCTTATCCGAAACCCATTCATTAGACTCTTGCTTTTGTCCTTTCAACTCTGCAACCAGTACCTGGTTTTTTTCATCACAACCAATGCAGATATTGTCAAGTTTCATAACGCCATTAGCATCACGCCAAAGTTCATACCCAATGCGGTTGCGTTCGCGAATGTTGTCTGCTTGTGCATTTCCTGGAGCAAAGGCATTCACCAAGGCAAGACCGATGGTTACTGAAATCATGGTGGTCACCAAGTACAGTCCCAAGGTCTTCAAACCCATCTTACCCAGCTTATTGATGTCTTTAAGCGAGGTTACTCCAAGTATTACTGAAAACAATACCATAGGCACGGCAATCAGCTTTAACACATTGATGAAAATGTCACCCAGAGGTTTGATGTAATAGGTGGTGAACTGATTCCAACCGAAGCTAATGCTCAACCACGCATACAACGCTCCAAGGATGATTCCTGCGATGACTTGCCAATGAAGTGGGATTTTTCTGAGCATAATGGAACTTTCGGATATTTAGGTGTCGGGTAAAGTATGTCTAGAAAACACCATGGCAAAAAAGGAGAAAAAGACCACACCG
>JALRDM010000143.1 GCA_023262195.1 Salibacteraceae bacterium
GATGATCGGTACAGACAGTCATACAGTGAACGCTGGTGGACTTGGTATGGTAGCCATTGGAGTCGGTGGTGCTGATGCCGTAGATGTAATGGCGGGTATGCCTTGGGAGCTAAAGTTTCCAAAACTCATAGGTGTGAAATTAACAGGCAAGCTCAGCGGTTGGACCGCACCTAAAGATGTAATTCTTAAAGTGGCGGGAATCCTTACCGTAAAAGGGGGCACGGGATCAATTGTAGAATACTTTGGTGAAGGTGCAAAAGCGTTGTCTTGTACTGGAAAAGGTACCATCTGTAATATGGGTGCGGAGATCGGAGCGACTACGTCCACATTTGGTTATGATGAGAGTATGAGAAGGTATCTTGCTGCTACCGGAAGACAAGATGTCGTTGATTTAGCAGACCAAATTTCAGACCATCTCACTGGAGACGATGAGGTGTATGCAAACCCTGAACAATACTTCGATGAGGTGATTGAAATTGATCTTTCCAAATTGGAGCCACACTTGAATGGTCCGTTCTCACCAGATATCGATACACCAGTTTCTGAAATGAAAGAGAGATTGAAGTCTGAGGATTGGCCACAAGATATTGAATGGGGATTGATTGGGTCATGCACCAATTCGTCTTACGAAGATTTAAGTCGTGCAGCTTCTGTCGCTAAGCAAGCTATTGATAAAGGATTAAAAATAAAAGCACAATTTGGGATTAACCCAGGTAGTGAGCAAGTGAGGTATACTACAGATAGAGATGGAATATTGAAGATTTTTGAGGATGTAGACGCAACGATCTTTACCAACGCATGTGGACCATGTATTGGACAATGGGCACGATATAAAGACCCAAAGAATGCTCCGAAGAACAGTATTGTTCACTCATTCAATAGAAACTTCGCGAAAAGAGCTGATGGAAACCCAAACACACACGCCTTTGTAGCTTCACCAGAATTGGTGGCTGCCATTGCAATCTCAGGAAGGTTGGACTTCAATCCTCTATCTGATAAGTTGATTAATGAAAAGGGTGAGGAAGTTATGTTAGATGAGCCTACAGGGTTTGAGCTTCCACCCAATGGTTTTGCAGTTGAAGATAATGGTTATCAAGAGCCTGCAAAAGATGGCTCTAGTATTGAAATTAATGTGAAGGAAGGGTCAGATCGTCTTCAATTGCTGACACCTTTTGAGCCTTGGGATGGTAAAAACATTACCGGAGCTAAGTTGCTAATAAAGGCCTGGGGTAAGTGCACCACAGACCATATTTCTATGGCTGGGCCTTGGTTGAGGTATCGTGGTCATCTGGACAACATATCCAATAACTGTTTGATTGGTGCCGTTAATGCATTCGGGCAGCAGACTAATGCCGTTGTTAACCAGCTTGATGGCAAGATAGATGAGGTGCCGAATGTGGCAAGAGCTTATAAAGCGGCTGGTGTGCCATCCATTGTGGTCGGAGATCACAATTATGGCGAAGGCTCATCACGTGAGCATGCGGCAATGGAGCCACGCCATCTAGGTGTGAAATCGGTGATTGTTAAGTCTTTTGCTAGAATCCATGAAACCAATCTTAAGAAGCAAGGTATGCTTGGATTGACTTTTGCCAATGAGCATGACTACGACAAGATTATGGAAGATGACACATTTAACTTCTTAGATCTTGATCAGTTTGCACCTGGCAAGCAGCTCAATTTGGAAGTGGTGCACTCGGACGGGTCTAAAGATGTCATTGCATTAAACCATACGTATAATGCAGCGCAAATTGAATGGTTTAAGGCGGGTAGCGCATTAAACCTTATTCGAAAGCAGGCCAACGCCTAACATCATTTAACTTGGAGCTACAAAACGATCTAATCATTCGTGCAATAAAGGGCGAAAAAGTCGAGAGGCCACCGGTATGGGTCATGCGTCAGGCTGGGAGAATTTTGCCTGAGTATAGGAAAGTGCGCGCCAGCCTATCTGGGTTTAAAGAGCTGGTAGAAACACCCGATCGAGCTGCTGAGGTAACCATTCAACCAGTTGATATTCTTGGAACGGATGCCGCTATCATCTTTTCAGATATTTTGGTCATTCCCGAAGCCATGGGACTTCCATACGAGATGAAGGAAGGTGTGGGTCCAAGATTTCCAGAGGTCATATCAAGCGATGCAGATATTGCTCGATTGAAGGTTGCCGATGGAGGCGAGTTAAAGTACGTTTATGATGCCATCTCTTTGACGCGAAAGGAATTGAATGGCCGAGTGCCGGTGATTGGTTTTGCTGGAGCTCCCTTTACCATTTTTTGTTATATGATTGAGGGTAAGGGAAGTAAAACCTTCAGCGAAGCAAGGAAGTGGCTGCATTCAACGCCTGAGTCAGCGCATAAATTGTTGGACATGATCACCAGCTCAACGATCAACTACCTAAAGTTACAGGTGGAAGCCGGGGTTTCACTCTATCAGGTTTTCGATTCTTGGGCCGGTGTGTTGAGCAATGAGCTCTATCGTGAGTTTTGCGTACCATACCTCGATAGAATCGCTGCCGAGGTTGACTCAGTACCAAACATTGTATTTGCCAAGTCAGCGTACTTTGCATTGGAAGATTTAATGAATACAGATTTTAACGCCATTGGTCTCGATTGGACGATGAATCCGAGAGAAGTGCATCAGCTGAATCAAAGCAAAGTTTTACAAGGCAATTTAGACCCTACGATACTTTATGGATCTGATTCATATCTAGTGCAAAAAACTAAGGAGATGTTAAGTTCATTTAGTGGGATAAGCCACATCGCTAATTTGGGCCACGGTGTTTATCCCGATACAAGCTGGGAAAAAGTGAAGTTATTTATAGACACAATTAAACAACACAGAAACTAAGTATAAGAATATGAAAAAGATCACCATAGCAATAACGTTGACTCTACTTGTGAGTGGAGTATATGCGCAAGGAAACATGGTTCAGAATGGAAGTTTCGAATCCGTATCCAAAAAAGTAAAAGGTGGAGGCACTATTGAGTATGCCTATCCATGGGTGTCGCCCACAGATGCTCCCGCAGACTTATTTTCTCCCAAAGCGAAATCAGACGATTATAAAGTACCTATTAACTTATATGGAGATGGAGATCCAAAGGATGGCGAGAGCTATGCAGGAATTACGATCTATTCTTATAAAGATGCTGAACCAAAACAGTACTTACAAACTCAGTTGAGCTCTAAAATGGAGGATGACAAAGTGTACTGTGTGAAAATGCATGTAATGTTGGGTATGCTTTCAAAGTACTCGGCAAATAATATCGGAATGGTTCTTAGTAAAAAACCATTGACACCTGAGGATATCGCTTCGGGAAACATTAAGCCACAGGTAATGCATTCAGATAATCGAATTTTTGAGGAGATGTTTGATTGGGAAGCAATATGCCAGACATACATTGCCGAGGGCGGAGAACAGTATTTGACGATCGGAAATTTTGGAACCGCTGACGATACAGAAAATGGCAAAATCAAGAAGCCTAAAGGAATTATGGGTCAGCAGGCAAGAAGCGCATATTACTACATTGATGACGTAAGTGTGATGAATATGGCTGGTGTAGAGTCTTGTGACTGTGAACTCGATGCTGGTGGAAACTCCATTAATGTGGTGTATTCAGTAGAGACTAGTTCTGAAATGGATGTGGATGTTTCTGAAGATGTGGAACGAACCAGAATTTACTTCGATGAAGGAACCTCAACAATAAATAAATTAGCATCAAAAGATATTGCTAAAGTTGCTACTTTGTTGGCTGAACACCCCAAGTATAAGGTCAAGGTTATTGGGCACACAGATCCAGTAGAAGAAGCTCAAGCTGAAGGCAACCTCTCTGAGGAAAGAGCAAACTTGGTGAAAGAAAAATTGATCGAGGCAGGCGTAGCTGAGAACAAATTGCTTGTGGTTGGTTTACAAGATTTTGAACCAGTGACTACTGATGGTACTCCAGCAGGACGAGCTCAGAATAGAAGAGTTATGTTCACTGTGATTAGCAAGAATTAAGTGCAACCAAATATTGTTTGGAAAAAGCCACTCTAACTAGGGTGGCTTTTTAATTTCGCTAGGAATGGCATTGGAGAAGAATAATCCGAAAACAATGAGGGCTTGGGCGTTTTACGACTGGGCCAACTCAGTTTACAATCTCGTGATTACCACTGCAATCTTCCCGATATTCTATTCTTCAATTACCACGCCTGATGATATTGGAGCAGGAGAAACGGCATATGTCGATTTTTTCGGATTTCAGTTGATAAATACCGAGCTCTACAGCTATATACTCTCATTGTCATTTCTAATTGTTGCATTCATATCTCCACTTCTTAGTGGCATTGCAGACTACAGTGGTAATAAAAAAAGGTTTCTTCAATTCTTTTGCTACCTAGGCGCAGTTTCATGTGCCATGCTCTATTTCTTCGATCCAGCATACCTTGAGTTTTCCATGGTTTTCGTGCTCACCGCAAGCATTGGTTTTTGGGGTAGCCTAGTTTTTTACAATGCTTATCTGCCAGAAATTGCAGATGTATCCTTACATGATAAGGTTAGTGCACAGGGATTTGCTTTGGGTTATATTGGAAGTGCCTTGCTCTTAATTGCAATTCTGAATGTGCTGACAGTTTTTGGAAATCATCTGGTTCGATATTCATTCATTGCAGTGGGCTTATGGTGGGCTGGCTTTGCCCAAATTACATATAGTGCATTACCCAATAATGTTTACGGTGTTAGACCCAAAGGCACTGGCTTCATCTGGAACGGATTTAAAGAGTTGCAAAAGGTGGCCAAACAGCTCAAGAGTTTAATTAATATCCGCAGATTTCTCAGGGCATTTTTCATTTACAATATGGGCGTACAAACGGTAATGGTTATGGCGGTGCTTTTTGCTAAGAAAGAGGTGGACTGGGGTGGAGAAGGCGACTCAGGCTTGATTATTAGCGTACTTATTATTCAGTTTGTAGCTATTGCTGGAGCCTTTTTGTTTTCTCGACTTTCTGCTCGTTTGGGCAATGTGCCTGTGTTAGCAATGTCCCTGGTGATTTGGGTAAGTATTGCTCTGGCTGCATATGTCATTACTACTCCTATGCAGTTTTACATTTTGGCAGGAGTAGTGGGTCTTGTGATGGGAGGTATTCAATCGCTTTCTCGATCGACTTTTTCCAAACTGCTTCCAAAAACAAAAGACCATGCTTCCTTCTTTAGCTTTTATGATGTGCTCGAAAAAATTGGAATTGTGATCGGTACATTTTTATTTGGTTTTATTGAAGGTGTCACCGAGAGTATGCGTAATTCAGCTCTTGTTATTGCATCCTTTTTTATCCTTGGTTTGTTACTCATACTCATGGTGAAACGTGAAAAAAGCATAGGACCAATAAAAGTCTAGAATATTATGAATCGAACTTTTGATATTGCTATTGTCGGTGGTGGCATCGTAGGTGCAGCTACCGCATACAAGTTACAGTTGGCATACCCGGATAAATCTATTGCGATTATCGAGAAGGAAAAGGCTCTTGCCAATCATCAAACAGGTAACAACTCAGGTGTGATCCACTCTGGGATCTATTATAAGCCGGGTTCTTTCAAAGCCAAAAATTGTGTTGAGGGTAGAAGGGAGCTGGTCCAGTTCGCGAAGGATTACCATATTAACCACGACATCTGCGGCAAAGTGATTGTTGCTACAGATAAGAGTGAACTCGAGCATTTAGAGCTGATTAAAAATCGAGGAATAGAAAATGGAGTAGAGGGAATTGAAAGCATTACTACAGAACAAATCCGTGAGATTGAGCCTTTTTGCAAAGGCATCGCTGGCATAAGAGTGGGTTGCACAGGCATCATAGATTTTCGAGCGACCACTGAAAAGTTTGGTGAACTGCTAGAGGCAAAGAATGAATCGAGCAAAGTGTTGCTTGACCATCGAGTGATTGCCGTTTCCCAAACGAATGATCACACCTTGCTCAAAACAAGCAAAGGTGACATTGAAGCCAAAAAAGTCATTTACTGTGGCGGTCTACAGGCCGATCGACTTGCCAAAAAAGATGGCGTTAAGCTCGATATGGCCATTTTGGGTTTTAGAGGCGACTATTACGAGTTGAGCGAAGAAGGAAAGCACAAGGTTAAAAACCTGATCTATCCCGTACCTAATCCTAAGTTCCCTTTTTTAGGTGTTCATTTTACCCGCATGACCGATGGCTCTGTTGAATGCGGGCCAAACGCGGTATTTGTATTTAAAAGAGAAGGCTATAAGAAAACAGATTTCGATTTAAAGGATACGCTAGAGGCGACCACTTTCGCAGGTACCTGGAAGTTTTTCGGTAAACATTGGCGCTATGGCTTGGAGGAGTACCGAAGAGCATTCTCAAAGAAACTTTTCCTTTCGCAGCTCCAACGGCTCATTCCAGAGTTGAAAATGGAAGACCTTGCACACGAACGTGCGGGTGTAAGAGCAATGGCGCTTTCTGAAACGGGAGACATGATTGACGATTTCAAGATTGAGTATGGCAGAGACAGCATTCATGTGCTCAATGCGCCAAGCCCAGCAGCTACTGCTTGTCTCTCAATTGCAAATGAAATAGTGGAGATGGCTAAAAAGCACTTTTACTCTTAGCCCTCTGTGAGTCTATAGTTTTCTTGAAATTCAGACCAATCAAAAATGAACTGGCCAACAATGTCGTCCAATCGTTTTAGCGATATTGGGTTAGGAGTATTCATGTTTTTGAAATACTCTGTTTGATACTGATTGAGTTCATATCTAAAGAAGATTGCCTTAGACATGGCATAATGTACATTTTTACTTGGGTGGTTTATCCTACCCATCCAAGACTGATACTTAGCAATCGTTTCTCTTAAGATTGAGGGCTCTGCATTTAGGTGATGACCAAGCTTTCTGTAAATCTTGTCGAGCAATCGTGCGGTACGCGCAGTATCAAATTTGCCTTCAATCATCTTAAGGTTACCTGCAATGATTATCAGTAGGAAGGCATCGATATTATTCGAATCCAATGAAGGCTTGACTTCAAACTCTGGATCGTTTTCTATGATTTCAATCACATCATCAAAACCGCTTTCCACAAGTTTCAGGGTGGAATTCGCCATGAAGTTTGCCAGCTTTTCTTCGGTAATCTTCTTTTTGGTAAATATGCTAAACATGAAGTTTGCTTTCCTTTGCTTGGTTTTTACAAATTTCAATGATTATAGAGGCCATCGCTTTAAGGTGCATAATCCTTATCAACAGAGTTTTCAACGGCTAAAGAATACGTTAAATGATGGTTACCTTAGGATTATCAACCTTATGTAAGGAAGTATGAACCTTAATCCTAAGCTACCTTTGACGTACATTACCGCAGAATATGCCTAGAAAAAAAAGACTTATAAATAGAGAGATTAGCTGGCTAGCTTTCAATCAACGGGTGCTTGACGAAGCTGCGGATAAATCGGTGCCCATTATGGAAAGGCTCAAGTTCCTCGGCATCTTTTCCAACAACAGGGATGAGTTTTTTCGCGTTCGTGTGGCCTCCGTTAAACGCCTCATTGCCTTGAATGAAAAAATGGAGGCATCTAAGGATGATCCAAAAGATGTGTTTGCCAAAATTCAAGAAATCACCATAGCGCAGCAAAGACGTTATGAGGGAATTTACGCGGAAATATTGGCCACGCTCAGAGAGAATAGTGTCTACATCGTAAATGAAACTGAACTAACCAAACCACAAAAGGCTTTTGTAAAGGATTACTATCAAGATGAGGTTGACCCAATCATAGGGCCGATCATGCTTGATCAGATAAGTGAGTTTCCACAGCTCAGAGAT
>JALRDM010000174.1 GCA_023262195.1 Salibacteraceae bacterium
CCTCGGCAATGGGGTATGACGATTATTTCAAATCATTTAGAGGCAATGAAATCACCGATGATCATCGGTATTTAAATGAGTTGGCAAAAATCCCAACCATCGATGTGATTCACTATGAAATGGGGAGAAATGATTTTGGGGCTTTCCATCACACACATGACGATACCATGGAAATCATTGATAAATCCACGTTAAAAGTGGTTGGCAACGTAATGATGCAAGTAATCTATCAAGAGCGATAGAATCATTCAATCTGGAGCGTATTCTCGAGGTAGATATTTTTTTGAGTCCTAATATACGGACATTTAAAAGGCCATTTTGCCGTGTTGTTACCATGCAATGTCTGACCATTACCTTACTTTTCGCCTCGATATTTAATTCTTATGGCGGAAGACAAAAGACTATTTTTCATCGATGCTTATGCGTTGATTTTTAGAGCGTATTACTCGTTTATTTCAAATCCACGCATCAATAGTAAAGGTTTGAATACCTCCGCAATGTTTGGATTTACAAACACACTGTGGAGTCTATTACAAAAGGAAAAGCCCACACATATTGCCGTGGTTTTTGACCCACCGGGCGATAAGAGCTTTCGGGTTGAACAGTTTTCAGATTACAAAGCCAATAGAGAGGCGACCCCTGAAGACATTAAAACTTCCGTGCCGTACATAAAAGCCATCATCGAAGGATTCAAGATACCTGTGATCGAAATTCCAGGCTTTGAGGCGGACGATACCATTGGCACATTAGCCAAGAAGGGAAAAGCTGCCGGCTATGATGTCTATATGGTTACACCTGATAAAGACTACGCTCAACTGGTTGAAGATGGAATCTATATGTATAAACCTGGCCGTAGTGGTGGTGATGTGGAAATACTCGGAGTGAAAGAGGTGTGTGAGAAATATGAAATAGAAAAGCCTGAGCAATTCATTGACATTCTTGGTATGATGGGAGATAGTGTAGATAATATTCCTGGAATACCTGGGGTTGGCTTAAAGACTGCCATCAAGTTTATAAAGCAATTTGGGTCACTTGAAGGTCTGTATGAAAACACGGACAAAATCAAGGGTAAAATGAAGGAAAAAGTGGAGGCGAATCGCGAGCAGGCTTTCATGTCAAAGGAACTAGCCACAATCGTGATCGATGTGCCTGTGGAATTTGATGAGAAAGCCTTAATCATTGAAGAACCTGATAAAGAGAAGCTCTTGGCAGTTTTTGAAGACCTTGAGTTCCGAACACTAGGGCGGAATATTCTTGGTGAAGCGGTAAGCGTGGTCAAGTCAAATGAAGATGCTCCACAACTCGATTTATTCGGAAGTGACGATGAAAGCAATGCGCCAAGTCCTGCTTCAGAAATCAAAACAATTGAGGATACCGATCATGATTATAATCGGGTGGAAGGGGACGAAGCCATCAAGGAGTTAGTTTCACAGTTCTTAAAGTCAAAATCGTTTTGTTTCGACACTGAAACCACCGGGATCGATCCGCATCAAGCCGAATTGGTTGGCATAGCCTTTTCGAAAGAATCGGGCAAGGCATATTATATTCCCATACCCTCCGATCAAGATAAGACCCGACACATTTTAAGCCTACTAAAACCATTGCTTGAGCAAAAAGAAATAGAAAAGGTAGGGCAGAATATAAAATATGATATAGAGGTGTTGGCGCACCATGGTATTTCGGTTCAAGGGCCATTATTCGATACCATGATTGCCCATTTTCTGCTTCATCCAGATATGAAAAACAACATGGATGATATGGCGGAGTATTACCTTTCTTACAAACCTGTGTCCATTGAAACACTCATAGGCCCTAAAGGAAATAAGCAGGGAAATATGCGTGATGTGCCAGTGGAGGACGTGGTGGATTACGCGTGCGAGGATGCCGATATCACTTGGCAACTTAAGCTTGCTATTGAAAATGAAATGACCGAGGAACACGTCCTCAAACTGTTCAAAGAAATGGAGTGCCCATTAATCTCTGTGTTGGCCGACATGGAGAATGAAGGAATAAAGCTGGATGTGCCTGCCTTGAATGCAATGAGCGAATCGCTCAATGAGGAAGCCATATCTATGAAAGAAAAGGTGTTTGAATTGGCGGGTGTAGAATTCAACCTCGATTCTCCAAAACAGCTGGGCGAGATACTCTTTGATCATTTAAAGATTGATGAAAACGCCAAAAAAACCAAAACAGGCCAATATCAAACCAACGAGTCAACGCTTGAAAAACTAGCACAGAAGCACGAGATTATCCCAATCATACTGGATTATCGCAGTGTAAGGAAGCTCAAAAGCACTTATGTCGATAGTCTTCCGCAAATGGTCAATCCAAAAACAGGCAGGGTGCATACCAACTATATGCAGACCGTTGCTGCCACGGGCAGACTTTCGTCCAATAATCCCAATCTTCAAAATATACCCATCCGCACAGATCGTGGTAGAGAGGTGCGCAAAGCGTTTATCCCACGTAATGACGATTATTTAATGCTTGCTGCAGATTATTCGCAAGTTGAGCTCAGAATTATTGCAGCCATCAGCGAAGACGATGGCATGATAAACGCCTTTAAAGATGGCCTTGATATTCACAGGGCTACGGCAGCTAAAGTTTTTGGTGTTGATTTAGACGATGTTACCCGCGATATGCGAAGCAAGGCCAAGGCGGTAAATTTTGGCATTGCTTATGGCCAAGGCGCCTTCGGTTTAGCCCAGAACTTAGGTATTTCTAGAGGTGAAGCCCGAGAAATTATTGATAGTTATGTAAAACAATTTCCTGGAATCACTAAGTATAAGGAGAGCAGTATTGAGATTGCTCGGAAGACGGGCTATGCAGAAACCATCATGGGTAGAAGAAGGTACGTGCCGGATATCAACTCAAAAAATCATGTGGTGCGGAGTGCTGCTGAACGCAATGCCATCAACGCTCCCATTCAAGGATCGGCAGCCGATGTGATTAAAGTAGCCATGATTAATCTGCAAAAAGCCTTGAAAGAGAAAGGCTTCAAAAGCAAGATGCTATTGCAAGTACATGATGAACTGGTATTCGATGCTCATAAATCAGAAGTTGAAGAAATTACACCGATTATCCGCAAGGAGATGGAAAAGGCGCATGAGCTCATTGTGCCACTTGTTGTTGACATTAGCACTGGCAATAATTGGTTGGAGGCACATTGATTTATATGCATAATCAGGATATGTTTGTAGTAATCCGGAGAGATATGAAATATTTTACCCTAGCCTTATGTGTGTTTTTACTTGCCAGTTGCGGTGGCGGTGCTGAAGAAAAAACTTCGGGTGTAAAAAGAGACACCAACTCCAGCGATAGCGTTGAGTTTTTTAGAAGTGATGTGGTAGAGCGTGCAACGCGGGTTTTTTACGCCATGCCTTCGCACTTGGAGTTATCAACCATGATTAAGTCAACCGGGGGAGAATTTCAAAAAGATTTTATGCATGATTCGCAAAAAGCAAACACCTATCAATCTACCATGAAGCGTGCATTGGCACTTGGGGTTTATGGGGCAGACTTAAGCTACTCAGCCGTTTACGAGCAACAAAACGAAGCCCTGAAATATTTGGCTGCCACGAAAAGAATTGGAGAATCTATCGGGATTCAAGAAGCTTTCTCAGCCAATTTTATTGAACGTGCCAACGCTAATCTTGATAATAGAGATTCTATGTTGGCTATTATGACCGAAATGTATTGGGAATCGAACAGTCAGCTCGAGGAAGAGAGCCGCGAACACATTTCATTGTTGGTTATGGCTGGAGGTTGGATTGAAGGACTTTACCTCGCCTGTAAACTCACTCAAGATGTCACCACGGTAGACATCACCGATCGAATTGCAGAACAAAAGTTTGCAGCCGATCAGCTCACAGAAATGTTTGATGTTTACAGCGAAGACGACTACATGATTGAGGAGTCTTACGAAATGTTTAAACCATTGCTTGCGAAGTTTGGTGAGTTAAATGTGGAGATATCAAACTCGAGCATATCGAAAGATGAATCTTCAGGTGTGCATACCATAGGTGGTGAAACAAAAGTCGAACTGCCAGCAGAAACGCTTGAAGAGATTAAGAAGGAAACTTTTGCGCTTCGTCAAAAACTAATTGAACCATGATAAAGCTTAGTACTTATTTCATGGCCATTGCATTTGTAATGTTGGCCGCAACCAGCACTCAAGCTCAATGTAAAATGTTCACAAAAAAGAAGTGCATGAATACGCTTGCCGAGTACACCAGCAATGGGCAGTATAATGGTGCGGTAATGTTTGAGGGAGAGGAAGCTACATTGATGCAAACCTTTTATTCTGGTAAAAACTACAAGCTGGTAGTTTGTGCTCATCCTGCCATCAGTGATGGGACGTACTTTGAAATCAATGACTACAGAGGAAATCCAATCTACTCTAGTGAGGATTCAGGAAATCCAGAGTTTGAGTTTAATGTACAATCGACACAACAGCTTAAAATTCGCATCGTAGTTCCCGATCAAAATAAAGAAGCGCAGATCAAAAAAAATGGATGCGTATCGGTGTTGGTTGGGTTTCAAGAAAACTAACCCCAATTTTCACGGGCGGGTACTTGCTTGAACCTCTATTTTCGCTTCATGACTTTTTCAATGACAGGTTATGGCAAACATGCCGACACCTTAAAAGGGCGCAATATCACTGTTGAGCTAAGAACACTCAACAGCAAACAGGCAGACATCAACCTGAGAATGCCTTTCATTTATCGCGAAATTGAATTCGAGCTTCGAGACGTGCTTTCGGCTGGATTAAACCGAGGCAAGATCGATCTTTCCATACAAAGAGAACTTGCTTCAGGTGAGTCGCAGAGCTCTATTAACCAGGCTTTAGCAAAGCAGTATTCGGTTCAACTTAAAAAGACAGAGACCGAATTGGGCTTAATCAGCTCGGATGAAGCGCACTTGCGAATAATTATGAGTATGCCCGATGTATTCACCACCGAGCCGGATACCCTTACTGAAGAAGAGAAGTTACTGCTTAAATCATTGGTGCAGTCTTGCGTGGAGCGATGTATGGCTTTTAGAAAACAAGAGGGAGAAAAGTTGGCTGATGTGCTAAAGCAAGGGGTTGAATCCATTCTAGACAAGTTGAAGCAGGTAGAGCCTTTTGAAAAAGGCAGGATAGAACGCATCAAGAATCGAATTAATGGGAATCTAACGGAAGGTCTTTCTGATCATGGCAGCATCGATAAAGATCGTTTCGAACAAGAGCTGATTTATTACCTTGAGAAGATTGACATCACCGAGGAGAAGGTTAGGCTCAAAGCACACTGCGATTTCTTCTTGAAAACATTGGCCGAAGAAGAAGTGAAAGGAAAAAAACTAAGCTTCATTTCACAAGAAATGGGTCGAGAAATTAATACGCTCGGCAGTAAGGCCCAGCACACTGATATTCAGAAGTTAGTCGTGGGAATGAAAGATGAGTTGGAGAAAATTAAGGAACAAGTACTGAACGTATTATAGGCCTTGGAAACAAAAGCAATCATATTTTCCGCTCCTTCAGGAGCTGGTAAAACAACCATCGTGCGTGCCCTGCTCGAGCAAAACTTGCCTATGGAATTTTCCATTTCAGCTACCAGTCGCGAGCCGCGCGGTGCAGAAGAGCACGGTAAGGACTACTACTTTCTGGGCATCAATGGATTCAAGCTCGCCATTGACAATGATGAGCTTTTGGAATGGGAAGAAGTGTATCCAAACCAATTTTACGGTACGCTGAACCGTGAAACGAATAGGATTTGGAAAAGCGGGAAAGCAGTAATCTTTGATGTGGATGTGTATGGCGGTATCGAAATCAAAAAGAAACTTGGGGAAAATGCCCTTTCAATTTTTGTTAAGCCTCCGAATATGGAAGCCTTAGAGCAACGGCTCACCAATCGTGGAACGGAGACTCAAGAAAAAATCAAAGTTCGATTAGCCAAGGCCGAGCAAGAGTTAGCATTGAGTCCAGAGTTTGACTTCATTTTGACCAACGATGATCTGGAATCGGCTATTTATCAGGCTGCTGAGCGTATCAAAGCGTTTTTGACCAAATGAAAAAGGTCGGGCTTTTTTTTGGATCGTTTAATCCCATACATGTGGGTCACTTAATCATCGCCAACCATTTGGTGGAGCACACGGAGTTAGACGAGGTTTGGTTTGTAGTTTCTCCTCAAAATCCAGATAAGCAGAAAGCATCGATGCTCGAGGACGATCATAGAATGGCGCTGGTCAGACTGGCAATCGAAGACAATCCGAAGTTCAAGGCAAGCAATGTAGAATTTGATTTGCCCAAACCATCCTATACCATTCGCACCTTGGTAGAGCTTAGCGAGCAGCACCCAAGTTTTGAGTTTGCATTAATAATGGGCGAAGACAACTTACGCTCGCTACACAAATGGAAAAGCCACCAAGAAATAGTGCAGAATCACCACGTGTACGTTTATCCTCGAATTAATCAAGAAAAAAAGCCGGAAGGCATCTATGCCAATCATCCATCGATCACCTATGTTGATGCTCCGGTTATGAAGATTTCCGCAAGCCACATCAGAAAGTGTATTAAGGATTCAAAAAGCGTGGAATACATGCTCACCGAGCCCGTATATCAATACGTGGAGGAGATGCATTTTTATAAGTAGAGCAATGCAGAAAGTGTTGCTCTAAACCTCATCAAAGTTTACGGTTACTTCTTCAGTCGTAGGGTGTGCCTGGCAGGTTAGAATAAATCCACGCTCAACCTCATCGGGTTCTAGGCTATAGTTTACGTCCATCGCCACTTCTCCAGAATCTAGTTTAGCTCGACACGTGGCGCAAACACCTCCCTTGCATGCAAAGGGTAGATCCGCCCCATTTTTTAGCGCTACATCAAGAATATTGGTGTCTTCGCTTTGCATATCAAACTCTGTGGCCATTCCATCCAAAATGATGTTCACCTTGGCTTTGATGTTTTCTCTACCAGTATGCACTTTTTCGCCTTTGCGCTCCGCTAGTTGCTGAGGAGAAGCAAATAACTCAAAGTGCACATTCTTTCGATTAACGCCAGCGGATTCCATTGCATCACGCACGGCATCAATCATAGGGGCAGGCCCACAAATGAATACCTCATCAATGCCTTCGGGTTGGATAAAGTATTTGAAAAATGTATCACACTTTTCGCCATTGATGTGACCTTGCAGAAATGGATATTCATTCGCCTCACGACTCAAAACATGGAATACGCGTAGTCGCTCCATGTATTCATTCTTTAAGTCTTCAATCTCTTCTCTGAAGATAATTGAACCCGTGTTTTTATTGCCGTAAATAAGGGTGAATTCACTTTTGGGTTCCTTGGCTAAGACGGTTTTCATATGCGCCATCACGGGTGTAATGCCGCTACCTGCAGCAAAAGCCACGTAGTGCTTTTCATTTTCAGGATTTATTTCGGTATAAAACCTGCCCAGCGGAGTCATCACTTCCAGTTCATCGCCCACGTTGAGCTTTTCGTTCGCATAGGTAGAAAAAAGACCGCCTTCCACTTTTTTGATGGCTACTCTCAGATCATTATCAAGCGGACTGGTACAGATGGAGTAATTCCTACGGATTTGTTCCCCATTTATATCGAGCTTAAATGTGAGGTACTGCCCTTGTATGAAGTTGTACTCATCTTGGAGTTCGGTTGGGACATCAAAGGCAACAGAAACTGTATCTTTGGTCTCCCTTCTAACATCGCTTACACGGAGCTTATGGAATTTGGGCATAGGTATTTTTTGTGAGGATCAAATTTAACATTACCGACTTTTTAAGCAGAGAACAATTCTTGCTTCGAGTCTGTTTTTACCATGATTTTAGTCATCGCGATTGCTCTTTGGGCAGTTGAGATTTATATTCGTAATCATACAAGAGAACTTATGTCAGAGAAAGATCTAGAGAAAATATTTCAAGATAAAGTAGACAACGAAGTCAAGATTGAGCCAAAGGATTGGATGCCCGATGCTTATAGAAAAACTTTAGTAAGGCAAATTTCACAACATGCACACAGTGAGGTGGTGGGCATGCTGCCTGAGGCAAATTGGATTACCCGAGCTCCGAGCCTAACAAGAAAAGTGGCGCTCTTGGCAAAAATTCAAGACGAAGCAGGCCATGGTTTGTATCTCTACAGTGCTTGCGAAACGCTCGGTGTTGAGCGTGATGAGACCATTGAGGATTTACATTCAGGCAAGGCAAAATACTCTTCAATTTTCAACTATCCTACGCTCACTTGGGCTGACATTGGTGCCATTGGTTGGTTGGTAGACGGAGCCGCAATTATGAATCAAGTTCCATTGTGTCGATGCAGTTTTGGTCCATACAGTAGAGCGATGATTCGGGTTTGCAAGGAAGAAAGCTTTCATCAGCGCCAGGGCTACAGCATTATGCTTAAAATGGCTCAAGGTACAGCCGAGCAAAAGCGCATGGCGCAAGATGCCATAAATAGATGGTGGTGGCCAGCATTGATGATGTTTGGACCAAATGATTCAGACTCTGAGCACTCGGCACAAAGTATGAAGTGGAAAATCAAGCGCTTCAGCAATGATGAATTAAGACAGCGTTTCTTGGATATGACCGTGCCTCAATGTCACCTTTTAGGGTGTGAAGTTCCAGATCCGGACCTCAAGTTCAATGAGGAGACCGGCCATTGGGAAATGGGTGAAATCGATTGGGATGAGTTTTGGAACGTTGTGAAAGGTAATGGAAAGTGCAATCGCGAGCGATTGAGAGCTAGAAAAGGTGCCTATGACAATGGCGAATGGGTAAGAGAGGCAGCACTAGCTTACGCAGAAAAGAAACGCAAACGAAAAGCAGCCGCAGCGGCCTAATATATTATACACCACTAATCTATGTCATCAAAGAAAAATTGGCCTCTATGGGAGGTGTTTATAAGAAGCAAGGCTGGTCTTAATCATCGGCATTCTGGGAGTTTACATGCAGCTGACGCTGATATGGCACTTGAAATGGCGAGAGACGTTTATACTCGGAGAAACGAAGGGGTAAGTATTTGGGTGGTTGAATCAAATAACATTCACGCTTCTGACCCCGATGCCAAGGATGCGCTTTTCGATCCGGCAAACGATAAAATTTATAGACATCCTACGTTCTATGAGCTTCCTGACGAAGTGAAGCATATGTAACCAAGTTAAGGCTACTATCAGCTCAGCGCTTCTTTATACGTATTAATGGCCCGTTCGCGGGCCGTTTTATGATCAACAATTGGTTCAGGGTAGGAATCTTTTTCAAACTCCGGCACCCACTTTCGTATGAAATGTTTTCCAGGGTCAAATTTATCAGTCTGCAGATACGGATTGAAAACTCGAAAGTACGGGGCTGCGTCTACACCACTGCCCGAGGCCCACTGCCAGCCACCGTTGTTTGATGCGAGTTCAAAATCAATCAACTTTCTAGCGAAGTAAGCCTCACCCCAGCGCCAATCAACCAAGAGGTGCTTGGTGAGGAAGCTGGCCACAATCATGCGCACACGGTTGTGCATGAAGCCCGTTTCATTCAATTCGCGCATACCGGCATCTACAATAGGATACCCAGTTTTTCCATCACACCAAGCCTGAAACTCTTCCTCATTATTCCTCCAAGGAATTTGATCATATTTTGACCGGAAGCTGCGCTCAACCACATGAGGAAAATGCCACAGAATCATTTGGTAGAAATCTCTCCAGATCAGCTCATTTAGCCACTTTTTACTGTGCGTTTCTCCCATTCGAGTCAATGCGCGAATACTCACCGTGCCAAATCGAAGGTGTACGGAAATTCTAGTTGTGCCTCGGGTTGATGGAATATCCCTTTTGTCGGCATATGCCTTGAGCGTCTTCGCATCTATTTCTGAATTGCTCCAATCTTCTTCATGTGGTTCAAACCCCATTGACTCTAATGTGAGTAGGTCTTGATTCTCAGAAGAAGCAAAATAATCGAAGTATTCTTCCGTTGGATATGACTTGAAGAAATAGTCATTTGCTTTTTCACGCCATTTTCGTGCGTAAGGCGAATAGACCGTATAGGGAGTGCCATCGTTTTTTAGGACCTCGTCTTTTTCAAAAATCACATGGTCTTTAAACGCTCTGAATCGTAGGTCTTTGCTCTGATATAATTCAAATATGGCCTTGTCTCTTTCTCGTGCATATGGCTCGTAGTCACGGTTGGCATAGAGCCCAGAGATATAGTGATTTGAGAGAAGTTTTTTATGGATCTCTAACGGAATGCCAT
>JALRDM010000232.1 GCA_023262195.1 Salibacteraceae bacterium
AGTGTAGTAGTCTGTTCTGGTAAGTATACATCACCCTTTTCTTTATCTAATATTTGATACGCCAGTTGCGCACCATCTTCAACAGAAATATCTATGACAAGGCTATCGTCAAAGGTGATATTAGAGGCATATATTACAGGAGATTTAACGTACGCAACTGGTGGTGGATTCAAAGACCATTTGTCATTGCCAAAGCCAGTTAGCTCTTGATGTGATACAAAGTTTGATGTCTTGAGCTGCGAAATGATTTTATCATGGGAGAATGTTTTTCCATTTTCGAGATTGACCGTGTAATTAGCCAAATAAGGCTCAACAAGACTGTAGGTGGGGTTTCCTGGGCAAATGGAATAGATACCCAAAGCAGACATGACGTACCAAGCACTCATTTGACCACAGTCTTCATTCCCAATTAGGCCATCGGGTTCGCTGGTGTATAAATCCTCCAAGATGGCATGTACAATCTTTTTTGTTTTAGCTGGTTTACCTACATGATTGTATAGATAAGCAATATGGTGACTTGGCTCATTACCGTGCGCATATTGACCGATTAAACCGGTTATATCCATCTGATTTCTTCCGCTGGTTTTGGATGATTCGGCAAATAATTGATCCATTTGATTTTCAAAGTTTTTGCTACCACCCATCGCACTGATTAAGCCGTCAACATCGTGCGGAACGAAAAATGAGTACTGCCATGCGTTGGCTTCTGTAAAATGATTGTTTACTTCTTTTGGATCAAAGGGCTCAAGCCAACCGCTATTTCTTCTGGGTCTCATCAGTTTGGTGTCAGGATCGAGGAGATTCTTCCACGCATTTGAACTGAGTGTGAAGTTGCGATAATCATCGGGCTTATTGAGGTAATGAGCCACTTGGGCAATACACCAATCGTCATAAGCATACTCTAACGTTTTGGAGACACTTTCGTGTTCATCTTCAATAAACAAAAAGCCATTATTCATAAATGCGTTCATTCCAAACATATCCACCGTAGCGCTCCGCTTCATTGCCTCGAATGCGATTTCAATGTCAAAATCATCGATGCCTTTTGACAGGGCGTCTGCAATCACAGATACACTGTGATATCCGATCATGCAGTTTGTTTCATTACTGCAAAGCTCCCAAACGGGCAGTCTGCCGCTCTGTTCATACATTTTAACGAAGGTGTGAAGGAAGTCACGTGTTCGCTTTCGATCAATAATTGTATAAAGTGGGTGCGTAGCGCGGAAGGTATCCCATAGCGAGAATACTGTATAATAGTTAAAGCCCTCAGCCTTGTGAATTTTATTATCCATCCCACGATACATGCCATTTACATCGGTGGCAATATTTGGGTGAATCATCGTATGATAGAGCGCAGTATAAAAGGTTTTCAGCTTCTCTTCGTTATCCTCAACTTCAATTTTACCTAGTTCTAAATCCCAGGTCATTTTGGCCTCGTCTCGGACTTTCTCAAAGTCCCAATGGTTTACTTCATTCTTTAGGTTTCTTTGAGCTCCCAGGGTGGAAGTAAATGATACTCCCACCTTGAGCAATAGCACCTCGGACTCAGCATTGTATCGCAGCAGAGCCTTGGTAGAATCGGAATTGAATTCAATCTTAAACGGCAGTGAGCTCTCAAGATATGCGTAGCAATGCTGATTTTGCGCCCACGCACTGCTCACCCGACTTATTTTTAATGTGCTATCATTAATAAGCTCAAAACCTCCATTCAGTAGCTTGTCTCGATGCTGTAAATCGATAACCACGGAATATGACTTAGCTGGAAATGTGTATTTGTGCATCCCCACTCGCTGCGATGCTGTGAGCTCAGCAACGATATTGTTTTCTAACCTTACACTGTAATATCCTGGACGCGCCCATTCATTATCATGAGAAAAGGAGGTAGCATATACACTATTCTCAAAGGATCCTCGTCCCAGCTGAGGCATGATCAGTATGTCCCCATAGTCACTTACCCCTGTACCGCTTAGATGAGTATGAGAGAAGCCAAAGATTTTATTGTCGCTATAATGATATCCGCTGCAACCTTCCCAACTATCGTCTATTCTCGTGTCTGGAGATAATTGCACCATTCCAAAGGGAACTGTAGCGCCAGGGAAGGTGTGACCATTGAAGTCGGTTCCAACAAAGGGATTCACATAATCTGAGAACGATTGGGCGACTGTGTTAGTCCATACCAATAACGATATGGATAGAATTAAAGAGAAACGCGTTTGCACACGTAAATAAAGCTATTCACGGCCAAAAAAACGGAAATGCTAAAGTGAAATTTAGTATTCGATAAATATGAGACCTTTTGTTTCCAGAGGTCCGGTCATGTGCTCATCAAATTGAATCCCCTTGCAGGCATACTCGGCTTTGGTTAGAAGGTATTCATCGCTCGTGGTGCTGCCAGTTACACCAGATTTTGATTTTAAAACAGTGCCTGCTCGATTCACAATAACCTCAACAACAACAGTTCCTTTTTTCTGAGTGGCATTACTAAGTTTCGGTGCTTGGGTCATAGTTCGATCTTTTATCTGGTATTTCACCATGTAATCTCCATCAAGACTTTTGATTGATTTTATTGGAGTTTCGTCTTTTAGACTTCCATCGTATGGAACGTATTCATCAAAGAAAATTGAGCTGACATCTCGCAAATGAATGGTTTTTGCCACTCGATTTACGTACACGGTTAGCTCATCATCGGCAAGCTCCATCACAACACCCTGAATTTTTTCACCGGTCTTAAGCACAACACTATGCTGTCCTAATCCATGGAATGATAGTACTGAAATAACGAGTACAGCTAAATATCTCATTTCGTTTGTTTTCAGCGAATGTCATAAAGGATTAGACATGTATTTAAGCAAAACTAGACGGTCTATCCTCGCTTATATGTTGAAAAGGTCAGTCGTGTACATCAATATCTTGACGGAGTCGGGGAGGGGTGTTTCGAAACGCTGCATATCTATTCTTGGTGAACATTACAAACTCATACTGACTCATAGCTTTCATTTGAGCTTCGCTCACATTCATAAAATCAATAAAGTCTTCAAATTCACTTTTATCTAAGTCGATAATATCGTAACTCACGTATTTGGCAAATAGCTCTTTCAATAGGTTTCTTCTGCGGTCTTCATTAATTACTTGGTAAGCATTGTGTTT
>JALRDM010000250.1 GCA_023262195.1 Salibacteraceae bacterium
AGTTGGCTTTGACTTGTGAGTTTAATAATCCATTTCAGCCCTCAGATGAGGTGTTGGCAATATCCAATGGAAGGTTCTATTATTACTTTGATTTCAGCAATTGGAATGATGAAGTAAACGATGGTGAGCTGCTGATCTTAAATCAAAAACCCGGCTCGTGCGAAACGCTGTCGATTGAAATTGAATCCTTTGAATACGAGATTCGTCAAATGGATTTTTACAGCCCTTCCAATGCCCTTTTTTTGGCAACCACAGATGGTCTTAAAACATATAGTTTGGCCACCGGACAAATTAGAGACTATTTAACCTCGGCACCAAAAGAGTGAGAAAAGCTTTATACATAGCAATTTTTCTATTCGCGGGTGCTGGACTTAAAGCTTCAGACGGCCCAATAAGGCTAATAAGCCTGAAATATTTTAATACGAGTTATTCGTCAGAGCTCGGCTTGACTTTCTTCACTGGATATGTGCGTTCACCAATGATGACCAAGGTGTATGAAATCGACCAGACGCGCGCATACCCGCTACCTGTTTATACCTGGGTATATCCCTTGGGAATCCTTTCTTACGAGCCAAAACTTAGATTACTTGAGTTTGGTAGTGCAAACTCACTCACCTTGAACTTACCCATTGCGGCTGGGTTATCTGTGGTTCAAGCCGTTGATGCCAATCGTACTACGTATGATCCTAATGCCTCGGAAATACCAAATGTGTTTGGGCCTGATGATTGGAGTGAACGCTCTGGAGTGCTTGGCACAGGCCACGTTGAGTTTGGTGGATTGATAGGATACAATCTAGGTCAAAACGCAACGGTAGAAAATACTTGGCCCATAGGAGTAAATATATCTGCAGGATATAATTTTATCTATGCGCCCATCGCCATGACCACTGGTGAAGATCGCAGCGATTATGTTGATGTAGCTTTTTGGAATCACATTGTAGGTAAAGTCGGTTTGGATTTTGGAGTTGTGGGCATAGCCCATATGTTTGGACTCAATACCGAAGAGGTCCTTTACGAACCAAGAGGTTTGGGCACCAATACATCGGTCAACACAAGAATCTATCATCGCTTTATGATGACCATTCACATAGGAAAATGAAAAAGATACTCATAGCAAATAGGGGCGAGATTGCCCTACGTATAATCAGAACCTGCAAGGAAATGGGCATCAATACGGTAGCCGTTTTTTCAGATGCAGATAGAAATGCCTTGTTTGTTAGAAATGCAGATGAAGCTTACCATATCGGTCCACCACCATCGAGTGAATCTTATTTGGTGTTTGAAAAAATAATTGAGGTGGCGAAGCAATCGGGGGCAGATGCCATTCACCCCGGTTATGGTTTTTTATCTGAAAATCCTGCTTTTGCGAGAAGGCTAGAGGTGGAGAATATCACGCTCATAGGGCCTTTGGCCAAAAGCATGGAAGTAATGGGCGACAAGCTTGCTGCAAAAGAAACAGCCAAGCAGCATAACGTGCCCTTAGTGCCAGGTAGTGAAGGGGCAGTGAATGAGCTCGATGAAGCCATAAAGGTGGCCAGAGAAGTTGGTTTTCCACTCTTAATCAAAGCCTCGGCTGGCGGTGGCGGTAAGGGTATGCGAATCGTAGAGAGCGAAGAAGATATTCAAGAGCAATTGCAAATGGCAATGAATGAAGCGCAATCTGCTTTTGGCGATCCCAGTGTTTTTATCGAACGCTACGTGAAATCCCCGCGCCACATTGAAATTCAAATATTGGCAGATAATCACGGAAATGTGGTGCATTTGTTTGAGCGGGAGTGCAGCATTCAGCGCAGACACCAAAAGGTCGTTGAAGAGGCTCCATCCAGTGTGTTGACACCTGAGCTGCGAGATGAAATGGGAGAATGTGCTGTCAATCTTGCTAAAGCTTGCGACTACCGAGGTGCGGGCACAGTAGAATTTTTATTGGATGATCAGCTCAATTTCTATTTCTTAGAAATGAATACTCGATTGCAGGTGGAGCACCCAGTTTCCGAATTAATAACGGGAATTGACTTGGTTCGACAGCAAATCTTGGTGGCAAGAGGCGATAGGTTGGCATTCTCACAAGACGACCTTTCCATCAACGGGCACGCGCTTGAGGCAAGGGTCTATGCAGAAGATCCTCAAAACAATTTCTTACCTGACATTGGCACCCTTAAAACATATGAGCGGCCGATGGGTCCTGGAGTTCGTGTTGATGATGGGTTTGAAGAAGGCATGGTAATTCCCATCTACTATGATCCCATGATTTCAAAGCTGATAACTCATGCCGATACACGCGAGCACGCTATTGCGAGGATGACACGCGCAATCGATGAGTATAGAATCTCAGGAGTTACCACAACCCTTGGATTTTGCAAGTTCGCCATTAATCATGAGGCATTTGTGTCAGGAAACTTCGATACACATTTCGTTCAAACCTATTTTGAACCAGAAATGCTTGATGGTGAAAATGTAGAGAGCGAACGTGCTCTTGCTGTATTTCTAGGCAATAAAACTGGACTAGACAAGCCAGCTGCAACATCAAAGAATACAGGTGCTGTTGCTTCTTCCAATTGGAAGCTGAGAAGGAGATAGCAAGTTATCCCAACTTCTTAAGTCGGGCCAATTCACGTTTGGTATCCTTCTCGCGAATGCTATCGCGCTTATCATGTATTTTCTTTCCTTGAGCCAAGGCTATATTGAGTTTGGCTAGGCCATTATCATTGATAAAAAGTAGTGTTGGGATGATGGTGAGCCCTTTTTCATTCACCTTCTTTTTCCAACTTTTAATCTCACCGCTTTTTGCTAGAAGCTTGCGTTCGCGCTTGGGAAGATGATTGGCATCCGTGCCCAATTCATATTCGGCAATATGCATGTTTACAACAAAGAGCTCATCATCTTTTATTTGACAAAAAGCCTCTGAAATACTGGCGTTTCCACCTCTAAGACTTTTGATTTCTGTGCCCCTGAGCTGTATGCCAACCGTAAGCTTATCGAGGATTTCATACTCGTAATTTGCTTTGCGATTCTTTATCCGTATGTCCTTCATGCTCATCGAGTCAAAGGTGAGAAATAATCAAAGATTAATGCCGATTCGATGGGTGTGGAGAAAAGTTGTTTTAGCCCTGACCCAACTATTTACCTAGTTAGTGCGTCTAACCAAATAATTATGAACCATTTAGGGTAGGTTTTGTAATGATGGCCCCGAGTTTTGCTCGGGGTTTTTTAATGATTACAAATTCAGGAAACAAAAAAGGTGGCCATATAGACCACCTAAGATTCTTTTTCTGAAAGAAGTAATTATTCTCCCTTACGGTTATAGCGCTCTTTGATTCGAGCCGCTTTTCCTTTTCTATCGCGCAAGTAGAAGATCCTAGAACGTCTCACTTTACCAGCACGTAATTTTTCAATTTTTTCAATGAATGGGCTATTCATTGGAAAGATTCGTTCTACACCTACACCGCTTGCCATCTTTCTTACAGTGAAAGTCATGGTAGAACCCGTACCTCTAGTTTGAAGCACAACTCCTTGAAATACCTGAACACGCTCCTTATTACCTTCTTTAATCTTATAGTGCACAGCGATGGTATCTCCGCTTCCAAAACGAGGCAATTCTGCTTTAGGGTTGACCTCATTAATGACTTCTTGCATGCTTACTGTTGACATAGCTCTAAAAATTGAGTGTGCAAAGATAAATTTTATACCAATTTATCCTTAGCTTGATTGATT
>JALRDM010000263.1 GCA_023262195.1 Salibacteraceae bacterium
ATGGGAAAAAAATTGATGTCCTCAATAGGATTCCAGACATTTTAAAACAAATACCCTCAGTAAAAAAAGTTATAGTTTGGGTCGCTGAATCGACACAACCATTGGCATCTTCAACAGTGACAGTATAATCTCCAGCAGCTAACCCTGAGATCGTAGGGGTATTAGCTCCCGTATTCCATACATATGTGATTCCGCCAGTCCCCCCCGAGCCTACAGCGGTCAATCCGCCATCTGTCGCACCATTGCACTTAACATTACTGTCTAAAGTAATGGTAACGTCAATCAATACTGGGTCAATAAGTGTAATTGAATCTGTAACTGTGCAACTCGCGCCTGATCCATTATCCGTAATTGTTACTGTATAGGTTCCAGCATTTAAATTTAATAATGTATCATTCGTTGATCCAGTACTCCAAACAAAACTGAAAGGTCCCGTACCATTAAATGGAACAGAAGTTATGATGCCATTATTATCCCCTAGACAATCGATACTATCAATAATCACCATTGTGGTCGAATCAAACGAACACGCGCACGTATCTTCAATAATTATTGAACTTGAGTCACTGCATCCGTTTATATCCGTTACTGTAACAGAATAAGTATCTGCACTTAATCCGATAATCGTTTGGGTTATTTGGCCATTACTCCAACTGAATGTCGGTATACCCGAGTTATTGATGAATGAAACGGTTGCTTCTCCATCGTCTCCAGCACAGGTCTCGAATAATAGGGCTGAAGCAGTCGCTTCTATTGCTGATGCAGATATATTAACAACAGTTGAATCTATGGCTTCGCAGCCATTTGCATCTGTAGCTGTCACCACATAAGTATCAGCTGTCAAATTGTTAATGGTTCCTCCTATTCCCGAATTGCTCCAAGCAAAAGTTATTCCGCCAGTTCCTCCAGCAGCATTAGCTGTTGCAGTCCCATCTTCTGCCCCTGGGCAAGATTCGTCAGTGCTATCTACGCTTGTTAGACTGACTGCCGTAACTGGCTCTGTGATCGTAATGGAATCTTCTCCACTGCATGTATTTCCATCTGTGGCGGTTACAAAATATTGACCAGCGGGAAGGTTATTTATGGCAGCCCCAATCTGAACTCCCAAAGGCCCATTCCAATTGTAATTGAATACCCCTGATGTGCCTCCTGACGCTAATGCCGTGGCCGAACCGGTAGAATCTCCAAGGCAAAGGACATTGTTCACTGGATTGAAAGTTATCGATATAGAATCTGCATCAGGCACCACTACAGTTAATGAGTCTTGACATCCCGAAGCATCCTCAACAGTAACGGTGTACGTACCAGCAGCAAGACCTATGATAGGCGTACCGATGAAACCTGTATTCCATGTAAATATGTATGGTCCTCCGTCTCCACCTACAGCAGACGCTACAATTTGTCCATCATTGCCCCCAGCACATGCTATAGGAGTGATAACCGTATCAATCACTATTTGGTCTGGGCTGAAAACATCAAACTGCACTGTATCATCACAGCCACTGGCATCTTCAACAGTAACATCATATGTACCCGCGGTTAGGTTTGTTGCACTCTCACCAGAACCGATGCTTGACCATGTATATGTAAACGCTTGCTCTGACGGTATAAACGACACATAATCATTCACTGCGCTCCAGTTTGCACTATTTCTACCAGCTACTGTAAGTGCAGTATCCCCATCTGAATCTTCAATACCCTGAGTATGTGCGGTACCATTTGAACTTAAGCTTTGCCCATAAATCTGAATGATGTTCGAAGATTCATACAAGACAATTTGAAAGGTGTTTGAATCTCCAGCACCGAAATGTGGGACATTAATGAAATTAATTACTCGAACTTCGTTGGCTCCACTGCCTGCCTCGTAGGTTTCAATGGTTCCGGCCTGACCTGGGTTTAAGTCATTCCAATATCCAGCAATCACATTATCTGGATCAGCTGCATTAGGCATGTTTTGACCTGCGCAACATCCGGAGTTGAAATTACTTGTACCTAACGTGATAAATCCATTCGAAGAGATTTTGAACCTCGTGAAGGTCTCCCCATAATAATCGAAACTAAATCCGATATTGATATTATTTGAGACCTGATTATCTCCCAGGTTTATTGTTTGATAACTACTGACGTTATCAGTTTCTCCAAAAGGATATGGTTCAAAGCTGCCTTCGGTTTGATCAATTATGTATTCATCCGTTGATGTTGATGCTGCAACACCACCATTCGCTGAAAGAAAGGCAGCCCCGTCCGCAGAGCCAAAACAGCTAGCGCTATCGGTGCTGTCCACCGCAGCAAAAATGGCTGGTGGCTCAAATAAAAACACAGTATCTATGAGCTCGCAGCCTGCGGTATCCGTCACCGTGACAACAGGAGACCCTCCACACAAACTTGAGGCAGTCCGGGTAGTTTCACCACTAGACCATAAATAGGTGTAGTTGGCTAGGCCTCCTGCACCAAATGTGTTAGGATTGACGCGAATGCGCCCGTCACAAGCATCATCACAGGAAACTTCATCAAACTCAGTGAAGCTGTTTATTTCAAATGACAAGTTTAGAATTGAATGTGTGAAAGCGATTTCTGATGTGTCAGACAAATCGAAGGAATCCACTATTGTAATTCTGTAATTATCTGATGGTAAGTTTAAAAATGTAGGTGATGATTGGGTTGAATCAAAACCCGTAAACTGTCCTTCAATTTGAAATGAAAAGGGACCTGTACCTCCCGTAAACTGGACTATCAATGATCCATTGGGTGGGCTTGGACAAGTGTTATTGGTCGTATTGGCTCCAGTCAAAACCAGAGGCTCCGCAGTAGCTCTAACCACAATCACTATCTTTTTAGCTCCTTTTCCAGATATCTCACAAGCATTGTCAGTTGCTGATATGGTAACAATATGAACCCCAATATCATTGCTATCAGGCGTCCACGAAATTTCCGAGTTGGAAGTGTTAAACGTAGCATTTCCTCCTAAAACACTTACCGCATTTGAAGAATACGCTGCGATCCCATTGGCATCAGAGAATAGAAGTCTAAATGATGCGGCAGAACCTGTATCTATGATTACAGTATCGTTACCTATGGTAGAAACTGTGTTCACCAATGAAGTAAATGCGGCATCTGCTGTTGGGCCATCGTTGGTGCAGGTTGTGTCTACCTCAAACTGAAAGTCTCGATACACCATTCCAATTTGTTGGCCAGTGGCGCGATCGTATTCGTCCACCTGTATCACTACCTGATATGCTCCTGGGCCTGTAGAAGGGGATGTAAATGAAAGGATTCCGGATTCAGAATCGATAGTAATTCCTGAGATGGCTTGCCCTCCAATATATGGATAGAAAGTGGTTGCACCTAGTGAACCTCGATCGGGCTGTCGGATGCTGAAGACTAAGCTATCTCCATCTGGATCAGAAACTTCCACATCAAAATTTACATCAGAATTTCCACAGATTAGTGGTGCAAACTGACCATCAAAAACGGGAGAGCTATTGAATGTATCTAGCCCAATTTCATAAGTTGCAGAAAGGCGCATTCGGTCATTTGAACCTGCAACATTTGAAATATTTTGAGCATCATAACGGTCGTTTGGGGTTTTAATGAATAGCACTTCACTGCAATTTGCTGCACCATCTAATTCTGAGATAGCAAAATTGGCTTCATATGTTACCACCTCACCACCTGCAAATGAACCTCCATTACACTCGCTTGAATCTGAATCGCAAACATCACTCACATCAACAAGCGAAAGTTGAATAATTGAGGGATCAGAGACAAACTGTACTGCAGACTGGCATGAGGCAATCATGGTCAAGTTGGCGGCTCCAGGGGCCTCACCACAATTAATTAACACACGGTATGTAACAGTGATTGAATCCTGTGTGGCATCAGGGGCAAAGCTTATATCTCCTCCGCGATATTTTTCGGGGGAGTTGGTTTGTGATACGCCTACGGGCGTAACAAACATTAAAACTCCTAGTAACAGAGCTAAGTTTCGAAATAGATTTCTCACCATAGATTTAACTAAAA
>JALRDM010000349.1 GCA_023262195.1 Salibacteraceae bacterium
CATTTTAGTAGAAAGCCTAAACCTTACACAAATTGATGGACTTTTAGAGAGTTTGGTTTTTAATGCACCGATCTTTCTTAGTCAACATATCTCAAATCACTCGCATTGAGCCTTATGAAAAAACCAGTCACATAGCCAAACTTAAATCAGGAGCAAGGTGCCTGTGAGTAGGTCAGGTTATGTAAAGGTAAAGGAGGTGCTTGGTATTTAATCGATCTCGATGTTGCCCTCATACCAATCCCAAAGCAAATAGCAAGCGTAGCTGCGGTATGGAGCCCAATGGCTGGCAATTTCTTCCAGTTCACTAAATAACGCCCTCTTTTCGGAGGTAAGCCCATAGAGTTTGATCATAGCATTTCGAATCACCAGGTCATCGATAGGAAAGACATTTTGTCGCCCGAGGGAAAACATCAAGATCATTTCAGCCGACCATTTACCCACACCTTTAATGGTGCTGAGGTGTTTTATAAGCGCAGCGTCATCAAGGGCATGTAGATTCTTATCATGCAACTGGCCTTCATGAGCAAATTTCGCTACGTTTTTAAAGTAATTCACCTTTGGGTAAGACAATCCACAGCCGCGAAGCAACTCCTTGTCAGCCTCCAAAATTTGAGTGGTAGAGAGGTCATGGTTTAATTGGACTTTCACTCTTTGCCAAATACTTCTGGCAGCTTTTACACTCAGCTGTTGCTCAACTACTGTTCTTAATAATACCTCATAAACATTCGACTCCTGTTTTGGTATGACCAGAGGAACCTTCTTTATTATACGATATAGCTGCGGGTCTGCCTTTAGATGCGAAAGTGCTTGATTCATTCAACGTATGGTGACATTTCAAACTTCGATTTGTTTGAACACAGGGTAAAGAAAAAGCCCCAATTTCTCAGGGCTATACTCGTAGCGAAGGGGGGAGTCGAACCCCCGTCCGCCTGAGGCGGATATGAATCCGGTCTCAGGCATTTAATGGTGTTTTTCTGATCCAAGCTCTGCCTTGCCCAGATTTAAGTTGTTTTTCTCGTTTCATTGCCTCGGATTTAGTTTCAAAGGATTCGGTGTAGATTATTTTCCAAGGTCTGAATCTTACAGTATATCCTTTTTTGGCCAGTTCGTTGTGCCATTTGAAACGGGTTTTATAATCTGAGCTGAATCCAATGTATAACCTGTCATACTTTGATGAATACAATACATATGTTGTGAAATTGGACTCCAAACCATGGAATAAAAAAGCCCCAATTTCTCGGGGCTATACTCGTAGCGAAGGGGGGAATCGAACCCCCGACCTCAGGGTTATGAATCCTGCGCTCTAACCGTCTGAGCTACCTCGCCATTGCTTTTTTGAAGGGCGCAAAATTAAAAATTTGCAGAATCGAGAAATCTATTTCTACTATTTCTTACGTTCAATACAGTAATCGCATATTCCGCAGTCGCCAGCATTGTCATCACCAAAGTACTCAAGTAGCATTCTACCCCTGCACTTGTTTGCGCTTTGCACATAGTGCATCATTGCTTCTGCCTTGTCAATAATAACGTGCTTACGCAAGCTGTAGTGCTCCGCTGAAATTCTAACATTTTTACTAGTAATACGCTCTTCAATAAAAGTGATTGTAGGAAGGTTAGTTGTCGGGATATATTCAATCAATTCCTTCTGGTCCAAATAGTGAAGGGCTTTGACCACTTTATCTTTTGGCCATCTGATGCGTTTAGCGATGGTCCATTCGCTAATGCGCACGGCTTCGTCAAAAATGCGCGCATAAGACCTTAGTAGATTATTGATGATTGGCGCCATCTGTTCAGACCTCACCTTAACTTGATAAAATGCTTCGTGATCACAGATTACTTGTACAGTACTGTGCCGATTAGGTTGCTCGTTAAATGAGATGTATCCTTCCTTTTCAAGGAATTTAATACAATGCCGAATCATTCGTGCATCAAAGGAATAGGCATTAGCAAAATCGTCCAGGTTTATTGAGAAGGATTCACCCTTGCCTGCTCCCGTAGCAAGCTTTAAATAGCTTCCTAGGGCATTGTAAACACGCTTTATATCCTCCTTTTTAGGAAAGGCCTGTTTCACTTTACGTTCGAAGTGTTCCACATCTTTACTGGTGATTAGCGCTACCGAAAAGGCTTTTTTACCATCCCTTCCTGCACGACCACACTCTTGATAGTAGTTTTCGAGTGTGTCTGGAATATCGAAATGAAGCACGAATCGAACATTGGCTTTGTCGATTCCCATCCCAAATGCATTGGTAGCAACGATGATTTGCGTTTTTCCAAGAAACCAAGAATTTTGCTTTTCACTACGTGCCTGGGCTTCTAGGCCAGCGTGGTAAAAATCTACGCTAAGCCCGCGCTCTTTTATAGCGCGCGCTATCCGTTCGGTGCCCATTCTACTTCGAGCGTAAATGATTCCGCTTCCTTTTAGCTTCTTCGCAATTCGCTCGGCCTTGTCAATTTTCTGTTCGTCCCAATTCACAAAATACGCGAGATTCTCTCGAGCAAAACTTTTCGCAATGACATTGGTCTTTTTGAATTGAAGTTTTTGTTGAATATCCTTTACCACAGGAGGAGTGGCACTCGCAGTTAATGCAACAATCGGAGCTTTTTTATGCAAAGGCCGTATGTCTGCAATATTCAAATATGACGGACGAAAATCATACCCCCATTCGCTTATGCAATGTGCCTCATCCACGGCTATGAGGTTTACGTTCATAAGCGCGATTCTTGTTCTTGCCAAATCAGTTTCAAGCCGCTCTGGTGATAAATACAAAAACTTGATTTCCTTGTCATATACACACCGATCAAACATGGCGTCTATCTCTTTATGCGTGTATTCAGAGGTAATACATAGCGCCTTAATGTTGATTTTATTCAAGGCATCTACTTGGTCTTTCATCAATGCGATTAATGGAGAAATCACTAGGCAAATTCCCTCCTGCATCATCGCAGGCACTTGAAAACAAAGCGACTTACCTCCTCCCGTTGGAAGAAGGGCGAGGGTGTCATTTCCTCTGATAACCGAATCAATTATCTCTGCTTGTTTGGGCCGGAATTGCTCATAACCCCAAAACTCTAGAAGTACTTCAACGGGTTGTTTCACTCTATGCGCAGAATCGGATATATATTGTGCCTATTACGCTCATAATGATCGCTATTTCTATACAGGAAGTAGAGTTGTGAAAAAGCGTCATTCGCGAATATTGAGTCTTTCGCTTTCATCTCTTCAAAAGTGCGAGCCAAAGCAGAATCACTTTCTAAGAGTTTTTCCGCCTCACGATCAAATATGTATGATGAGAACCACTCTTTTTGCATCAATACTTCATCAAAAAAATTCCAGTTGAAATAGCTGTCCGGAGCCTCTGGTTCAAGAGTTTCTAGAATAAAGCGTTTCTTATCTTGCTCGGTATCGATTAGGTAGTGTGTGCCTCCCAATATGGTATGTGACCAATATTGCTTCTCTACTGATGTGTTGCGGTGAATATAATGCCCCTCATATGGGTTCTTTGGGGTTTGTGTCTCAAGAATTTCATAAGCAACCACATCCATGGTGGTATCGTGTTCTAGCGGCTTCATTTTTACGCCATTCCAAGTGAGTCGATCGATCACCTCACTCCATGCTCTAGGTACAAGATAATATGATGGAACAGAGACGGTTGTTTTAGGCTTCATAACATTGTAATAGGGGATAGGCTTGGTCCAAATCGAATCTCTATTGTAATACAGTTGCGGTTGACCTGTCACAGAGCTCGTGTCTTTGTAGGCCTGGTAACCTTTAAAAACCAATTCTTCTACTAGGCTGGAGTCTAGTTCCCAATCTAAATGCATTTCGCCCAATGCACGATCAGTTTTTAACTGCTCCTCTCTTGCTGCAATTATGTGATCTTTGAGCTGTGCTGATGCATCGAGAAGGCTTTCCAGAAATCTTTTCGTTGATTCAACCCTTTGATCGAAGGGTTTGAGCATATGTGTTTCGGTAAGCATACCGATGCTATGATGTAGCGCAGTGTATCCTGTTGAATATCTTGGAGAATCATAAAATGCCGAGAATCCATGTTCAGGCGAACCACCATGTACGTTAACATATGGAATCATTTCATCTTCTTTTTTCTTCATCATGTCAAAAAGAAGCGGGGAGAGTTCATCCCTCACGGTTGTTCCCAAATGCTTGCCAAGCTTATCAGGTTGTGACACTAAGTAGGTCATGGTATATGGGTAGTCGGCACCATTGGTAACATGAGTTTCGAGATAGATGTCCGGATCAAGAGATGAGAATAATTGATTGAATGATTGGGCGTTTCTACTGTCACATTTAATAAAGTC
>JALRDM010000372.1 GCA_023262195.1 Salibacteraceae bacterium
GGGAAAGCCAGCCCCAGTAATTTTCACTCCTAATTCAAAGTCAATAAGGCTATATTGGTTTGTTAAATCCCAATGCGGTGTGGTTTGGTCACTATCCGCGATTTCACCCCAAGACCTAATGATTTCATTGTCTTCGCTAGACTTGCCACTCACCACAGATGGGTGGGGCATGTTTGGTACTGTAGCAAGCATCTTTTGAAGATCGCTTTCAATCCCTCTCAGCTCCTGCTCAAGGTCTTGATTGTATTTTTTTAATTCAGTGGTTTTTGCTTTGGCTGACTCAGCCTTGTCACGCTCACCATTTTTCATGAGCATACCAATTTCACTGGCTATTTTCTTGGCCTCAGCCAAGTTCTGATCAAGGGTGAATTGAGCGCTTTTGCGCCTGTCGTCCAATGAAATGATTTGATCAATGTCGTGAGCTGCGTCAAGACCTCTTTTGCTCAAGGCATCGATGGCCATTTGGCGATTTTCTCTTAAAAATGCGGGTTGTAACATGTCTTATTCTGCTAAACGAATGAACATAAAAAATCCCGATTCAACGTGCATCGAATCGGGATCGTTAGTGGTTTTTAACGTCTCCTAATTTTCTGCAAAGGGAACTACAGAAACATACGATTTGTTGTTTGCTCTTTTTCTAAATTCTACCACACCATCAGTTGTAGCAAAAAGCGTATGGTCTTTACCCATTCCCACGTTTTCGCCTGGATGATGTTGCGTGCCTCGCTGACGGACAATGATATTCCCAGCAATGGCTGCTTGACCTCCGAAGATTTTTACTCCGAGGCGTTTACTTTCCGATTCGCGTCCGTTTTTTGAACTACCTACACCTTTTTTATGTGCCATTATTTCTAGGTTTTATTGGATTTAGCTAAGCGCTTCGATCAGCTCAGCTTTTTTCATTGATGAGTAACCTGCAATCTCCTTGCTCTTGGCCATTTCCTTTAGTTGAGCAACAGTCATTGCACTTAGATCTGTTGATTCACTTGACTTTGGCGCTTCAGCGGGCTTTGCCTCTGCCTTGGGGGCTTCCTTTGCTTCTGCTTTAGGAGCTTCTTCCTTCTTAGGCGCAGCTGCTTTTTTGGCTCCGCTAGCCACAATGCTGTCTATTTGAATCTCCGTCAAGTACTGACGGTGACCATTTTTCTTTTGATATCCTTTGCGTCTTTTCTTTTTGAAGACGATCACTTTGTCACCCTTAAGGTGCTCTAAAACGGTAGCGCTTACTTGAGCTCCGTTGATAGCTGGGGCGCCAATGTTTACTTTACCATTGTCATCAATCAGAAGAACTCGATCGAAGTTAACCTTCTTTCCTTCTTCTGCATCTAGACGATGAACGTAAACCTTTTGGTCTTTTTCAACTTTAAATTGCTGCCCTGCTATATCTACAATTGCGTACATAGCTTTACTTTTTCTTGTTTTAAAAAGGGCTGCGAATGTAACACTATTTAGTTTTCAACAAGGCTTTTGTTCATGGTTTTTTGCCTAGCGAAAAAGCCTGTTCAAGAACGCCTTAGGGTGAGATGAGTTGATCAAGAATATTCCAGTTAGAATAAACAGCATGAAACCTCCATCCATCAGCGTTACGGATTCGCCATCGAGTATGCCCCAACCCACCGCCACCACAGGAATAAGGTATGTAACAGATGACGCGAACACGGCTGTGGTTTCCTTAATCAGTCGGTTAAATAAAACAACGGCAGCAGCCGTGCCAATCACGGCTAAAATAGTAAGATATCCCACTGCTGACCAGCTTTTTGAATCTTCGGTGATGATTGAAATAAAGTCAGTGCCAATCAATAAATATAGAAGGCACCACGGGCCAGTCATTAAAAAGGAAAGCGCTGTGATGTGAGTAGGGCGCATTTCAGGAAGTTTTGATTTGATGGTATTGACGGCAAGTCCATACATTGATGCTGCTATTACGGCAAGCAACGCATATTGGCTGTTTTCGGAGAATGCGGCCAAACTGTTAAAACCGATAAGACCAGCAGCTCCAATCAATGCCACAAAGACACCGATTACTTGATATACGGTGGTTTTAAGTCGAAATAAAACCACACCAATCAATAATGTGAATAACGAGGTCAAAGAATTAAGAATGCCACTAAGTGAGCTTGGTATCTGGGTTTGAGCCACTGCAAACAGCAGTGCTGGTAATCCGTTGCCGAATAAACCAACCGCGAGTAATGGCCAAACGTGCCCCTTGATTTTATCGAGATTGCGAATTGCAATAGGAAATAAAACCAACGATGCTAGCGCAATACGATAAGTGGCAACAGTATCTGGAGTGAAAAACACAAGGGCTTTTTTCATCAAAATGAAAGAACTCCCCCAGGTGAGGGCGAGCAAACACAGTATTAGCCACTGAGTAGGTTTATGGGCAAAATCGAGCTTAAACATAAAGGGCGCGAAAGTAGATTTACTTCGCGCCCTTTTTTGGAATATTAAAACTACCTAGCTGCGCGAAGGAAATACTCCTTGCAGGGCAATAATGTAGGTCATGGCAATGTATGGTTGCATGTTGCTAAAGGATTGTCCGCTTCCCGTATTTCCAAGCACAATTGCTGAACCATCTGAGCCAACAGACACATCTAAGAGCGGTTCAGTATTCTGTGTGTTAAGGAATACGGCATCCATGGTGTAAATCCAGCCAGTGCCAGCATCATTAATGCCCCATATGTTGTAATTGTTGCCAACGTTAACCTTGGTGAGTCCGCATGTGGATGGAAATGGTTGCCAATTTTGAATCTGATGGATCCATCTGAAAATCCGTTGGTTTGAAAGGCACAATAACACATGCCCATCGTCCCCGCAAGATAATGAGGTGATGTTTTCAGAACTCAACTCACCAAAAGGTGAGGGAATTCCTTGCCAATTGCCTTCGATGCTATCAGATTTTTTAAAAATTTCATTGTTGGCGTTATATCCCCATATGTTTGAAGAGTTTCCAACGGAGATGGATTTTAAAACACCATCTATGTTTGTCCAGTATCCCATATTTATTTGATTTAGATTATTTGAGGGGTGGCTAAAGGGAGCTTTATAAACACATTATCCTAATTTCATTGTTGAACTTAACACATACATAATTGATATGAAAATTTACACTAAAAAAGGTGATGACGGCAGCACAGGATTGTTAGGTGGGACAAGGCTTCCGAAGCATCATCTCAGGATTGAAAGCTACGGAACACTTGATGAGCTAAACTCATTTATCGGGGCTTTAAGGGATCACGGGTTAGACGAAGTTCAAACGAAACAACTCCTTCAAATACAAGAAGATTTATTCACGCTCGGGTCTCACTTGGCCGCTGACCCGGAAAAAAATAAGATGGAGCTTCCTGACATACGTGAGGAAAGAACAAAAGAATTGGAGGATGCGATGGATACAATGGACAAGGTGCTGCCTCCTATGAAGTTTTTTGTGCTTCCGGGTGGACATCCAGCCGTTTCAGCTTGCCACGTTTGCCGCTGTGTGTGCCGAAGAGCAGAGCGACTCTGTGTTGCGCTTGCTGAACATTCGGAGGTTCCAGCGCACTTATTGTCGTATTTAAATCGCCTCTCCGACTATTTTTTCATCTTAGCCAGGAAGTTAACATTGGATTTTGGCGCAGAGGAGATTCCTTGGAATCCAAATTCTAGACAATAACTGACTGAAAGTCAGCGTGTAAATATGAAAAACTTAAGACTTGTGTGGTATTGCAAAAAATATATTTTTGCCGCCTTTAGAAACGACCCTTAAAAAGGAGGAAACATGTATTGGACTTTAGAATTAGCCTCATATCTTGAAGACGCGCCTTGGCCAGCCACTAAGGACGAGTTGATTGACTTTGCTATGAGAACTGGCGCACCCTTAGAAGTGGTTGAAAACCTGCAGGCGTTGGAAGACGAAGGAGATAACTACGATACCATTGAGGACATCTGGCCAGATTATCCCACCAAGGAGGACTTCTTCTTTAACGAAGACGAATACTGACGGCTTTAAAAAATTTTTAGTGAAACCTCGATTCGACAATGTTGAATCGAGGTTTTTTTATCCCAACCCTGCAGCCAAAACATATTGCCACCCGTCTGGAATCATACCATCTTGCTCGTTTTTCCATTGGGTAAACGTTTGTGAGAATAGAGACTTTATTTCCTCCTCCGTAAGAATAGAGCTCTGAGGCAAAACAAACGTGTCGTTGATTACATCAAAACTCTTGAGATAACTCAGTATTTTGGTTTTCATGAGGTTTCGAGCAAGCTCTAACACCTTGGCTTGGTCTAGCGACCTTTGGGTCAAAACTCGTTGAGCAACCTCAATCGCTTGTTTGGTGTAGTCGCCTTCATTGCTTTCTATAACTGCTACAAGTTCAGCATCACTTTTTAACCGTAGGCGTTTTTCGATTTGCTCATTCATTCAATCTCAAAGATATTTCTTGGCGCCAATATGCGATGAGTTTTGGGCTCAAGTAATGTCTAGTTTTCAAGTAGGTTTATTGCCTGTTGAAACTACCTTTGCCGCCTTTAAAAATTCAGGTTATTACGCTGATATGAGCACATTTAAAGAATACGATGGATTTAACTTGCCCAACATTGCTGAGCGAGTTTTAGAGAAGTGGAAGGCAAATAAGACGTTTGAGCAGAGCATGGAGAGTCGTGAGGGCAAGCCAAGCTATGTGTTTTATGAAGGTCCACCCTCGGCTAACGGTATGCCAGGAATCCATCACGTAATGGCTCGAACAATCAAGGATCTGTTCTGCAGATACAAGACTCAACAAGGGTTTCAAGTAATGCGAAAGGCAGGTTGGGATACCCACGGACTGCCCGTTGAACTTGGAGTGGAAAAGGAGCTTGGAATTACCAAAGAAGATATTGGTACTAAGGTATCCATCGAGGAGTACAATCAGGCTTGCCGTGAGGCAGTCATGCGTTACACGACTGAATGGCGCGATGTAACAGAAAAAATGGGCTACTGGGTAGATATGGATGATCCATATGTTACCTACGAAAACAACTACATCGAATCTGTTTGGTGGTTGCTCAGCCAGTTGCATCAGAAGAATTTGCTCTACAAAGGCTACACCATACAACCGTACTCACCAGCGGCAGGTACGGGTTTGAGTTCGCATGAGCTGAACCTTCCTGGTACCTATAAAGATGTGAAGGATACCAGTTGCACAGCGTTATTTAAGGTGCGCGCAGATGAAAAACTAAGGGCCCTGGAATCAAATCTGTCGGATCTAGCAGAAAGTGGCAAGCTGCATTTCATGGCTTGGACCACCACGCCATGGACTCTTCCATCGAATACGGCATTAACAGTTGGAGCCAAAATCGAGTACTGTGCGATTCAAACGTTCAATCCATATACTGCAGATCCGCAGACAGTCATTATTGCCAAACCTTTGGTGCAGAAGTATTTCAAACCAGATGGAGCCGAGGCAGAGATGACGTATTCTTCCTCCGACAAGCTTTTGCCATACCGAGTATTAAAAACCTTCTTGGGCTCAGAATTAATCGGTCTTCGCTACGAACAGCTTTTACCATACACTCAGCCACTGCGCGATGCCGACAAGGCATTTCAAGTAATCGCGGGCGATTTTGTAACGACAGAAGACGGTACGGGGATCGTACATACGGCACCCACCTTTGGGGCAGACGATATGCAAGTGGCCAAAGCGGCTGGGGTGCCACCAATGTTAGTCGAAAATGAAAATGGCGATCCTGTGCCACTGGTGGACATGCGTGGACGTTTTGTTAATCAAGTAAACGACCTTATCTGGGGACTGGCAGGAGAACCCGTGAAGGCTGAGTATATGTCGCCAGAAAAGAAGGAAGCCGAGTTTGAAAAGCAAAAAGTGCGACTCAAAGAGCATATTCCAAATCTTGGAAACTACCTCAGTGTTGATGAGCGCATTTCATTGAAATTAAAGCTTGAAGGCAAAGCCTTTAAAGTGGAAAAATACCAACACAACTACCCGCATTGCTGGCGCACGGATAAACCCATTCTTTACTATCCGCTCGATTCTTGGTTCATCAAGTCCACCGCGGTGAAGGATAAAATGATCGAGCTCAACAATACCATCAACTGGAAACCCGCGAGCACAGGGCAAGGTAGGTTTGGAAATTGGCTCGAAAACCTAAACGATTGGAACTTAAGTCGCTCGAGGTATTGGGGCACGCCACTTCCAATTTGGCGCACAGGGCCTTACGGACCTCTGATGGAGGAGTGTGTGGGTGCTATAGAAGAGTTCACAGAAAAGAACGCTTATTTCATTACCGAAGAATGTGTGGACGAAAACGGCAATCGATATGATGGACAATCGCTGCGCAAGCATCTGGGCGAAATGCGGCTTCGTGGTGAAAATGTCAACAACGTTTGGAACGACCTTATTCGAAGCAAGAAAATCGTTTTCATGGCTACGCTGTCCAAAGTTCAGATCGATTTACATCGACCATTTGTAGACTACATCATCTTTTTCCGAAGCGGCATGGTGATGGCCCGTGAGCTCGATTTGATAGATGTGTGGTTTGATAGTGGTGCCATGCCTTATGCACAGTGGCACTATCCATTTGAAAACAAAGAAATGGTGGATGGCGGTGAGTCATTCCCAGCCGACTTCATTGCTGAAGGCGTTGATCAAACGCGAGGTTGGTTTTATACCCTCCACGCCATTTCAACCATGATTAAAGGATCGGTAGCCTATAAAAACGTGGTCAGCAATGGTTTGGTGCTCGACAAGAGCGGTCAAAAAATGTCAAAGCGCCTTGGCAATGCGGTTGACCCATTCGAAACCATGAAAACATTTGGTGCCGATGCCACACGATGGTATATGATTACCAATGCGCCACCGTGGGACAATTTGAAATTCGATGCTGAGGGTATTACTGAGGTACAACGGAAGTATTTCCGGGCACTACATAACAGCTATTCGTTTTTTGGACTTTATGCCAATGTAGATGGGTTCACGCACAGCGAAGCATCAATTCCATTAGAGAAACGGCCTGAAATTGATCAATGGGTGATTTCTCGACTCAACTCCTTGATTAAAGAAGTAGAAGAGGCATTTGATGCATACGAACCAACCCGTGCAGGTCGGGCAATTCAAGATTTTGTGGTGGATGAATTGAGCAATTGGTATGTACGATTGTGCAGAAGGCGCTTTTGGAAAGGCGATTATTCGGAAGATAAGATTGCGGCCTACCAAACACTTTATCAATGCTTGATTACTGTTGCGAAACTAAGCGCCCCCATTGCCCCATTTTACTCCGAGCAGCTCTTTTCTGACCTGAATAGTATCACCAAGTTGGAAAGTGAAGACTCCGTGCATATCGCGGCTTGGCCCAAGGTAGACGAGGCATCTATTGACGAAGCATTAGAAAAAAGAATGGCGTTGGCACAGACCGCGTCATCATTGGTGCTATCCCTACGCAAAAAGGAAAACATTCGAGTAAGGCAACCTTTACAGAAGATCATGGTGCCGGTAGTTAGCGAAGAGTTTGAGCAACACCTTCGGCAGGTAGAACAGCTGATTTTAAATGAGGTGAACGTGAAAGAATTGGAATATGTGCGTGACTCAAGTGTATTCGTGAAAAGTATCAAACCAAACTTCAAGGCACTTGGGCCTAAGGTGGGGAAAAACATGAAGGCACTTTCAGCCCAGGTAGTACAATTTGGTCAAGAAGAAATTCAACAGGTTGAGCGTGATGGTGAAATAATGATTGATTTAGACGGCACCTCATTTGGGCTACTGGCTGAGGATGTTGAAATCAGCACAAAGGATATCCCCGGATGGATCGTGGCCGGAGAAGGCTCAGTAACCGTTGCTCTCGACATTACCATAACCGATGAGTTGCGCTCTGAGGGCATTGCAAGAGAACTTGTAAACCGTATTCAAAACCTTCGAAAAGACAGCGGATTAGAAGTTACTGATCGCATCAATTTGATGGTTGAAAACCAACCTGAAATCGAGCATGCCGTCAATATCAATAAAAATTATATTTGTGCGGAGACGTTGGCCGATAGCCTTGAGTTAAAGCCAGCTATAGAGCAAGATACAGCACTTCATATTCAGATTGAAGAAGGGTTGGAAACAAAAATTTTGATTGAGAAAAACAATTAGGTGAAGCATGGCCGAATCAGAGAAAATAAGATACTCTAAAAAGGAGCTAGAGGAGTTTAGAGAAATCATTGTTTCAAAATTGACTGAAGCAAAGACAGACTTAGATCTGTTGAATGATACCATGTCTCTGAAAGACAATAATGGCACGGATGATACTTCACCCACGTTTAAGCTTATCGAAGATGGAAGTGATGTCCTTTCTCGTGAAGAAACAGCGCAATTGGCCGCTCGTCAGGAGAAATTCATTAAGAGCCTAAA
>JALRDM010000378.1 GCA_023262195.1 Salibacteraceae bacterium
TGACGTTTGTGGTACGCCAGTTTTTATAGACTCAGTGTATCAGCAAGTAGCTGGATATCCACCCATAAATGCCCACATTGAGGTGGAAGAAGATTCTATTTGTGCTGGAGAGTCGGTCTACCTTATCGCAAACGCAAGCGGTGGTTATAATGGGCCAGATGAATATCGCTACGCTTGGAGTCATACGTCCAGCAGAAATAACATCCAGTTTGAGCAACCCTTGAAAACCACGTCATATGTTGTCACCATTACCGACCTCTGTCTTTCTACGGCAGGATTGGATACGGTGACCATATTCCTTGGCGAAACCGAGTTCCCAGAAATATTGGTGCAGCCAAATATTGCCTGCGAAGAGGCGAATACTGAAATCAGTGTTGGCAATGTGAGGTCTGGCTATTATTATGAATGGAACATGGGTGATGGAAATACCATTCGAGTTGGCACCGTTGACTCTGTATTGAAACATCGCTACAGCGAAGTTGGCTGTTATGATCTTCAGGTTGACTTGCTTACCAATTTTGGATGCTCGGCAACCACCAATTTTCCTTGCGCAGTTCAAGTGCTCGAACAACCCACTGCAGCTTTCAATCATTTTCCAGAAGCACCGACCAACCTGAAGCCATTACTCTACTTTCAAAACCAAAGCATCAATGCTTCGGAAATAGGCTGGTATATACATAATCAATACATCGGTGAGAGTGACACGCTCCAATATGAATTCTATGAAGAACTCAATGAATATCCAGTAAAACTGATTGCTACCTCAATTGATGGATGCACAGACACACTTGTTAAACGATTGCCGTTCGGGCATGAGACGGTGCTTTATTGGCCCAATAGTTTCAGCCCAAATGGCGATGGCGTCAATGATGTGTGGAAAGTGGAAGGTGATTTTTCAAATCTGGTTGAATTTGATTTGCGTGTGTTCGATCGTTGGGGAAAACAAGTTTTTAGAAGCAACAACCCAAGAACGGTATGGAACGGAGCCAATCCCACGGGTGACATTCATGTTTCTGGGTCTTATCCCATGACCTTGAGATATAGAGCCGACGGCGAAGATCTTACCGTGCTCAATGGCGTTATTACCATTTCAAAGTCTGGAACACCTGTGGGCTTGAGATGATACCTCCAAAACATTTACCCAATTAGTTAATTAAACTGTTGATGAAAAACCCAAACACACTGGTAGAGCGATTCATTCGTTACGCGAAGATTGATACACAATCTGATCCGCATTCCTCAACCATTCCATCCACGGAGAAGCAAAAAAATCTAAGTCGGTTACTTTTAGATGAACTAAAGGCGATGGGTATTCAAGATGCAGCAATGGATGAATTTGGGTATGTCTATGCATCTATTCCATCAAACACGTCAAAATCGGTACCGGCCATTTGCTTCTGCTCACATGTGGACACTTCGCCAGAAAGCAGTGGAAAGGACGTAAACCCTGTGATTCATCACAACTATGACGGAGGAATAATTCAGCTTCCAAAGAATAGTAAAGTAATCATTGATCCTCAAGAACACCCTGAGTTGAAAACTAAGTTGGGAAAAGACATCATTACAGCCGATGGTACCACGCTGCTTGGGGCTGATAACAAAGCGGGTGTTGCTGAGATTATGCAAGTGGCGGATTATTTTCAATCGAACCCTGATGCGAAACATGGGCCCATTAAAATACTTTTTACCCCAGACGAAGAAATCGGACGTGGTGCAGATAAGGTTGATTTAGAACGGCTCGGAGCGGATTTCGGATATACAGTGGATGGAGAAGCGCTCGGTTCTTTTGAAGACGAAACGTTTTCGGCCGACATGGTCACCATACAAATCAAAGGAGTCAATACACACCCGGGTTTTGCAAAAGATCAGATGGAGAGCGCACTGAAGGCCGCCAGTGAGTTTATAGCCTTGCTGCCAAAGGACTCTTGGTCCCCCGAAACAACGGAAGGTAGAGAAGGTTTTGTACA
>JALRDM010000106.1 GCA_023262195.1 Salibacteraceae bacterium
CTTTATTTTCTCCTGACATGATGTAGTCTATAGCCAACCGTGCCGTGCCTTTCATGAGCGGTTGAAGCAATTTCTCTTGTACGCTGGTACCCTCTGAAAAAATCAATGCTCGTCCATTGTTGTCAAACTCATTAAAGCACTCAATAAAGCTTCCCTTGTTTTTCGAAATGGTTTTGAAGCCATCGCGCATGCGATAAACCGGCAGCATCCATATTGCCCTAAACATGCGATTGAGCCACCGATTCTCAAACACATCTCCTCTCACCATTACAAAGGATTTTCGGCCCGTAATTAATGGCAAGAAAATAAAGTCAACCGCTGAGTTTGGATGCGTACATGCGAATAAAAGCGGTGCGTCCTTAGGCCATGGTGCTTCATAATGCACATAGAGTTTTCTGAACCAAATACGCATCCCATAGTGCAGCCAAAATCGCAAAAAATGGAAGAGAAGCATCGGCCAAAGGTAGGTTTCATGATGGTGAGTAAAAAGACTAAAAAGCAATGCTTCATATGAAGCAATTCTCTCGAATTTGTCGTACTAAAATCATCACAATTTTTATCGATAATCAGCAACAGAAATCATTAAGAACCAGTAACCTTGCGCCAAACTTTTAAGCCATGGAAATAGTATCAATCAACCCTTGGAATTTAGAGACCGTAGAACGATTTACAGCCCACACAGATGCCGAGGCAAATGCGATTATCGAATCGGTTGATTCGGCCTTTCATTCATGGAAAAAGACTTCCTTCTCTGAAAGATCAACGCTCATTCATAACTTAGGTGAAGTGCTGATCAAGAATAAAGAAACTTATGCCGCACACATCACTTCAGAAATGGGAAAACCTATTTCAGAATCGATCGCTGAAATTGAGAAATGTGCTTGGGTTTGTCATTTTTATGCAGACAATGCTGAACAGTTTTTGGCACCGCGAATGGTGGAGACCGATGCTTCAAAAAGCTATGTACGTTATGATCCTCTTGGGGTAATTTACGCCATCATGCCTTGGAACTTTCCGTTTTGGCAAGTGCTGCGTTTTATGGCGCCAACTCTAATGGCTGGCAATACCGCAATTTTCAAGCATGCGCCAAACGTTAGCCGATGTGCCCTTGATATTGAAGAGGCTGCAATTGAGGCTGGATTTCCTGAAAACACCTTCCGTACCCTCTTGCTTACTAATGAACAAGGCAGTGCCATCATTAAGCATGAAAAGGTTCGGGCGGTTTCACTCACTGGCAGTGAACGCGCAGGAGAAGCGGTAGCAAGCACTGCAGGAAGCGTGCTCAAGCCAAGTGTTTTAGAGTTGGGAGGCAGCAACGCTGTGATCGTATTGGAAGATGCCGACCTCGAAGCTGCAGTAGATACGGGTTTTAGAGCGCGTTTTTTAAATAGCGGTCAGAGCTGTATTGCCGGAAAACGATTCCTTGTCATGGATTCCATCCATGATGCCTATGTGGATCAATTTAAGCAAAAGGTGGCCACGCTCACCTTTAACGACCCTATCGATTCCAGTACTAAAATTGGTCCACTCGCACGAGTTGATTTAGCTGAGGGCATTGAGCGCCAAGTAAACGAAAGCGTTGCCAAAGGCGCTACCCTAGAGATGGGCGGAAAACGAGATGGCGCAAAATATGACGCCACGATCTTGACCAATGTAAAACCAGGCATGCCTGCGTTTGACGAGGAGCTTTTTGGCCCCGTGGCATCTTTTGTGCGAGTAAAAGATTTCGATGAGGCCATCACCTTGAGCAATCAGTCAAGCTTTGGTTTAGGTGTGACCATTTGCACTGGAAACGAAGCCAAAGCATTAGAACGTGTACATGAGTTTGATGAGGGTGCTGTATTTATAAACGAATTGGTGAAAAGCGATCCACGCTTGCCTTTTGGTGGTATCAAAAGATCTGGTTTTGGACGCGAACTAAGCGCTGAAGGCATTCATGAATTCGTGAATGCGAAAACGGTGTATGTGAAATAGATCTTAATTGATCATTTTGCGCTCAAACACAAAAGGCCCAAACGGTAAAAAAGAAGCAACTGCTCCGAGAGCTGTTTTCCATAGGCTCCATTTGAGCTCTACTGCCGTTAGCACCAACAACACCATGTAGGCCATAAATAGCGCCCCATGCGCCCATCCAACATACTTCACCATAAGCGGCATGTCCATCGTATATTTCAATGGCATCGCAATGCCTAAGAGGAGAAGGAAAGAGATGGCTTCAGCTCGGCTCACAATAAGAAACCAACGGAGTTCAGTAGGAGTTTTTTGATCTGTCATATAAAATGCAAAGCTAATCCTCACCAAGCTTTGGCGCAGGAAATAGGGCCAAAGAAAATCCTTAAATTTCCCGTCAATTAAACGATTGATATGCGCTATCTCCTTCTCATTCCTTTCTTTCTATTTGCATATGCTGCGTCCACTCAAACCAATACTCGGTTTGTAAACCCTTCCGTAGATGAGATTGTCAAAGGAAA
>JALRDM010000112.1 GCA_023262195.1 Salibacteraceae bacterium
AGCGTGTAGGTTACCTGCCATCATGCCTGCCATAGCCACCAACGTAAAATTGCTTTCTGGAAGATTACCAAAATCCAAATGATTTATCGCTCGTGCGTAAACAAAGCCAAACATGGCACCCATGAATAGGGTAGGCGCAAAAGCACCCCCAACACCCCCAGCACGAAAGGTGAGCATGGTGGCAAAAACTTTCAACAATCCAAGTGCTAATACAAATCCTAAGAGCACGTATATGTTGGACTTATAATCTGCAAAAAGGCTGTGATCCAAAATATCGAATGGACGTCCCTCAATGATTGAATTAATGGTTTCATAGCCCTCACCATAAAGAGGGGGAAGCAGAAAAAGTAATAGCCCGATGAGCAAGCCCCCTATGATCATTTTCGTTCGTTGTATTTTGATTCTATCAAAAACACGATTGATAAAGGTGAACGAGCGATAAAAATGAATTGATGCGGCACCCATGAATATCCCAAGTCCAACGTAGTAAGGAAGATGCACAAACTGAAACTCTTCTGTGATATTAAAGTGGAAGAGTATGCCTCCACCAAGAAGAAATTTTGATGTAATAGCTGCGGTGGCGGAAGAAAGTAACAATGGAATAAGTGATACAGTGGTAAGGTCAAGCATAATCACCTCAATGGCAAACACAATGGCCGCAACAGGAGCATTAAATAGCGATGCCATTGCTCCACTCGCTGCGCATCCAATAAGTAAGGTGCGGGTTTTGTACGGGAGTTTAAAGAGTGTGGCAATGTTAGATCCCCAAGCGGTAGTGGTGCCAACAGTGGGTCCTTCCAATCCGACACTTCCACCAAAACCCGCTGTGATTGATGCTGTTAAAACGGAGCTGAAAAGATTATGACGCTTAATCAGGGCACTCTTCTTAGAAATGGCATAGAGCGTATTTGGAATACCATGATTAACGGGATTTCTTACCAGCTTACGGATCACCCATTGCGTGATAAGAATACCAATCAGTGGGTAGAAGATATAGAGTACATAGTCGTATTCCTGAAAGAAACTTTCCGTAAGTAGAAATTGAATGAAACGGACCGAATTTTTAATTGCGATTGCAACAAGACCACTGATGAAGCCAATGACAATAGCCAACAAATAGACAAACTGCTTGTCAGATAAGTAGTCTTTGCGCCAGCCGTTTACCCACTTTACAAGTTTTACTAAAAAACGGTTGGTTTCTCTTAGATAAGGATCAACCGATTCAAAGGTCTTGTCAAAAAGTTCACTGGCCTTGGACACGACTATTCATTGCTATCAATTACATCAATGCCCAGTTCATTGAGTTGATCTGGAGCTATGGTGGACGGGGAGTCGATCATTAAGTCGCGTCCAGCATTGTTTTTTGGAAAAGCGATGTAGTCTCGAATCGAATCAGTTCCACCAAAAATGGCAGCCAAACGATCAAAGCCAAACGCAATGCCACCATGTGGTGGAGCACCATATTTGAAGGCGCCCATCAAGAAACCGAATTGTTTCTCAGCTTCATCTTTGGTGAATCCAAGCAAATCAAACATCTTGGATTGAATTTTTTGATCGTGAATTCGGATTGACCCTCCACCCAACTCCACGCCATTGATCACCATATCATAGGCATTAGCATTCACCTTTTCGGGATCGGTATCGAGCAAGCCTAAGTGTTCCTTTTTTGGGCTTGTGAATGGGTGGTGCATGGCATGAAACCTTTTTGATTCTTCATCCCATTCTAAAAGCGGAAAATCTACTACCCAGAGCGGGGCAAAATCGTTGGGGTTTCTCAACCCTAGTTGGTTACCCATTTCCAAACGAAGCTCATTCATTTGCTTGCGGGTGGCCTCTTTAACACCGGCAAGTATTAAGATTAAGTCACCTGGTTGAGCATCCATTTTATCTGCCCAACTTGCCAAGGCTTCTTGATCGAAGAATTTATCAACGGATGATTTGAAAGTTCCATCCTCATTCACTTTGCAATATACTAATCCCTTTGCCCCAATCTGAGGTTTGCGCACAAAGTCAGTGAGTTTATCAAGTTGCTTTCGAGTGTAGTCTGCGGCTCCCTTGGCGCATATACCAACCACAAGATCAGCAGCATCAAATACTCCAAAACCCTTGTTTTGAGTCTCTTCATTGAGCTCCACAAAGGGCATCCCAAAACGAAGATCCGGCTTGTCTGAGCCATACAGTCGCATGGCTTCCTCATAGGTCATGATTTTGTATTCTGGTAGCTCTATGCCTTTCACTTCTTTGAAGAGATGGCGAACCAGTCCTTCAAAGGTGTTGAGCACATCGTCTTGGTCTACAAATGCCATTTCGCAATCAATCTGCGTGAACTCTGGCTGACGATCGGCACGTAAATCTTCGTCTCTAAAACACCTGACGATCTGAAAATATCGATCATAACCACTCACCATCAACAGCTGCTTAAACGTCTGTGGTGATTGCGGTAATGCGTAAAACTCACCATTATGCATCCTAGAAGGAACAACAAAGTCGCGAGCACCCTCAGGGGTTGATTTAATCAGATATGGAGTTTCGATTTCTAAGAATCGATGTTGGTCTAGATACCTTCTAGTTTCAAATCCTAGCCTATGCCTCAGCTCTAAGTTGTTGCGAAGCGGTTTGCGCCTTAAGTCGAGGTATCGATATTTCATCCTCAACTCTTCTCCGCCATCGGTTTCATCCTCTATTGTAAAGGGTGGTGTCTCCGATGCATTGAGCACAGTGAGTTTGCTAGCTTGTATTTCAATAGCACCAGTGTCAATATTTTGGTTTTTGCTTTCGCGCTCTATGACTTTGCCCTCAACCTGCACAACGTATTCACGCCCCAATTTTCTAGCCGCCATGCACAGATTAGCGTTCACCTCTTGATTAAAGGAAACTTGAGTTACTCCATATCGATCTCTAAGGTCTAGGAAAGTCATGCCTCCCATATCCCTCGTGCGTTGCACCCATCCAGCCAGTATGATGTTTTCTCCAATATTGTCAATACGCAGTTCCCCGCAGTTGTGCGTTCTATACATCCGTTGTGTTTTGAGGCCGCGAAGGTAAAGATACCCAAGGTCTTACCCGCAAAATGTAAATTCAATTTTCAGATTAGTGGCAGCATGATTTCAATCATTTTTTTGAGTGCCTGCCCTCATTCAATTCTAACCAATTACTCGGCTTCTTTGGGGTTTTAAATTAAAGCTAAGATGAGTAAATTAAATAAGGTACATATCGATGATCTGCATTTTGATCATAAGGTTTGGAAGCGTGAGTTGAATTTCTATAAGGATGAACTTATGGTTTTCCAAAACAGACTAGATGAGGTTGCAGACCGATACACAAATAAGGAGGTATTGAAGGAATTAGATCATTTTCAGAATCAGTTGTTGATAGAAGGCAATGTGATTGATGAACTTTTGCACGACATCAATGGGCATGAGCATGAGCTTTCAGAGCGAGCCAAGGACAATCCAGTGGCAATTCACCATGAGCGTTTTGAAGATCATACACCCATGCGAGATAGGGTTGAAACCAACCGAAAGTTGATGCATGAAATGAAAACCGATTTTAATGGATACCTAACAAAGTGGATGTAAAATGGAAATAACGATATCGGATAACCAAACCATTCAGGAGCTTCAAGATCAGTTCAACGAACACTTTCCTTTTTTGAAGATTGAGTTTTATAAAAAGGAACATGAGGTCGGTCAGGGAAACCTTGATTCTTCAAAATTGGATTCAAGCAAGAGCATTGGAGAGATACGTACCATACACGATACGGGAGATCTCAGCATCCATGGCAATCAAAAGGTTTCTACCCTCGAACAAGCGTTTCATGATACCTATGGGCTAAACGTTCAAGTATGGAGAAAGAGTGGGGAGATTTGGCTACAGACTACTGCTATGGATGAGTGGACACTGAGCGAGCAAAATCACACGGGCGAAGAGCATAAGGTTTAGGCGCTGGCCTCAACCTTTTTTCGCTCGGTAATTACCGCACGGGCGATAAAGAACACTCCTGCCACCACAAGGGGGATACTTAACCACTGCCCCAAATCAAGGGTCATATTTTCTTCAAATTCTACCTGTACCTCTTTGAAAAATTCGATGATAAAACGCGATCCAAATGCCAGTAAGAGAAAGGAACCGAAAATGAACCCTTTCCATGAACCAACGGGAGTATAGAGGTAGGCGCTAAAGAGGATTAAAAATATAATGAAATAAGCAAGGGCCTCGTAGAGCTGGGCCGGGTGCCGGTTTGGAACTTCATCAATGATGGCCGAATATTTCGGATTGCTAGTAATTTCATCATAGGCATCATTCACCTTATCACTGTCGATATCCTCGCCAGTAAACACAGACTTGCCAATGGCATTCTGCAAATCGACTATGGAAAAGTCTTCATAATTCCGCATGAATTTTACCCCATATTCTGTTTGTGTTGGCTGGCCTACAATCTCATGATTCACAAAGTTGCCACCTCTAATAAAAAGGCCGGAAAGCGCCACTACGATTACCACCCGATCGAGTATCCAAAGGATGCTTTTTTTAGAAGTCTTCCGAGACCAGTAATAGAGCGATAAAATAATGCCAATGGCGGCTCCGTGGCTGGCCAAGCCACCTTTCCAAATCATAAAGATTTCTAGCAGATTGTTTTGGTAATAATCCCATTGATAGAAAAACACATGACCCAACCTGGCTCCCGCAATGGTGCCTATCATCACTGTGATGAAAACGGAATCAATCCACTCTTCGGGACACTTTTCTTTGGCAAGAATCCACTTCAAGATGCTGTACCCAGCCATGAAAGCACCTGCGAAGAGCAGGCCATACCAACGAATAGTTAATGGGCCAAGCTCGATCAATGTAGGATCTGCTGTCCAAACGAAATAGAGAAGTGAATTCATGATTTGTGGATTGATAACTTCGCGGCAAAGATAGAATTGACATGATGCTGAGGAGGCCAAGAAGAAATCGAAAAAGTGAGGTAAACCGATCTCAAATGAGAGAAACCCACTTGGGCGTTGAGAATTTGATTTATCCACTTTTCGTAGTAGATGGTCAAAATCATAAAAGCGAGGTGAAATCGCTACCTGGTCAATTCCGATTATCGCTTGATCACCTTTTGAAAGAAGTAGAGGAGTGCATGAACCTGGGAGTGAAATGTTTCGATCTCTTTCCTGCCGTAGATGATGCCTTGAAAGACCAAATGGCTACTTACAGCTACAGTGATAAGAACTTTTACCTGCGCTATATCCAAGAAGTAAAGAAACGATTTCCCGAGGCCATTATCATGACCGATGTGGCCATGGACCCCTACAGTAGTGATGGCCATGATGGTGTGGTAAAAGACGGCAAGATCGTTAATGATGAAACCCTGGAGGTATTGGCCAAAATGACTGTGGCTCAAGCACAAGCTGGGGCAGACATCATTGGGCCTTCAGACATGATGGACGGCCGTGTTGAATATATCCGCGAAGCGCTTGATGATGAAGGCTTCACAGACGTGAGCATCATGTCATACACCGCAAAGTATGCCAGTGCCTTTTATGGCCCGTTTAGAGATGCGTTAGATTCAGCTCCAAAGTTTGGCGATAAAAAGACCTACCAAATGGATCCGGCAAACAAGCGGGAAGCGCGGGTTGAGGCCGAGCTTGATTACATAGAAGGTGCAGATTATCTCATGATTAAACCGGCATTGTGCTACCTTGATATCATTCACATGATCAAAGAGGAGTATCCGGTGCCTATTGCTGCGTATAATGTAAGCGGAGAATATGCCATGCTTAAGGCAGCCGCCCAAAATGGATGGATAGAGTATGATCGAGCGATGCCCGAAATGTTGCTGAGCATAAGGCGTGCTGGAGCCGATGTAATTCTAACGTATTTTGCGAAGGAGTTTGCACAGATGGCTAAGTCTGGTGCACTATAAGAATGGAGGCTTCCACTAACATAGATTTAAGCATTGTTGTTTCGGTGTTTAACGAAGCCGAGGGCTTACCTAGTTTTTGGAATGAGTTGAAGAACGAGTTCAGTAGAATGACCCAATCTGTGGAGGTCATATTTGTGAACGATGGCAGTACCGACCGTAGTGCCATAGAACTTGAAACGATTCAAAAAGAAGCAATTAGTGCTCAAGTCAGAATTATTGAGTTTTCTCGAAACTATGGCCACGAAGCCGCTATGATTGCGGGCATCGATGAATCTGTTGGCAATCGAGTGATTTGCATGGACGCGGATTTGCAGCATCCTCCAAGCGTTATTGGTTCGCTCATCTTGGAGGCCGATTCAGGAGCCGACATTGTATTGGCCGAGCGAAAAAGTAGAGCCGATAATGGTTTCCTGAAGAATGCCATGTCGGGATTGTTTTATGGGTTAATCAATCGATTGTCCAGTTTTAAGCTTACCCCCAATTCCACAGACTTTTTCTTGATTTCTCGGCCGGTAGCAGAGGTATTGAAAGCGCACTTTAGGGATAGAAATCGATTTATTCGAGGGTTTATTCAATCTATAGGTTTCACAAAGGCCATCGTAGCATTCGATGCACCTGCAAGGAAACATGGCAGCTCCAGTTATTCCTATTCTGACTTATTTGAGTTGGCTACCACCGCCATTTTCTCTTATTCCAACAAGCCGCTCAGAATATCAATTTTGATTTCGGTAATGTTCATTTTATTCACGGCAATATTGGCCGTTTATTCCATTGATCAATACGTACGGGGCAATACACCACCCTCGGGTTACACCACCATTATTCTGTTTTTATCCACCAGCTTTGCGGCACTGTTTGGGGTGATCGCCATTCTATCGCTTTATTTTGAGAAAGCGCTTGAGGAGCAGCGTGGCCGTCCCATCTACATCGTTAAGAAGAAAAATTAGACCAACCGATAAGTCTTACCGGGGAGTGATTTTACTACGCCTTTAAACTCCAATTCGAGTAAAAGCGTGGACGCCTTACTCACCGGGATTTCTGCATTAAGGCTCAGGTTGTCCAAGGAGTCTTGGCGGCCGTCCATCTTATTCAAGATGTCAAAAATCCGCTGCTCGTCTGCTGTTAAGTCCACAAAAAGTTGTTTTTGTGTGGGTTTTTCGGCTTTCTCATCAAGTGCCCAACCCAACGTGTACTCCAAGTCTTTAATTCCCTCTATCATATGCGCTTGTTGGGTTTTAATCAACCAATTGCATCCTTTAGAGAAGGGCGCATTAATGGGACCTGGGAAAGCCATCACATCGCGGTTATAATCTGCGGCCAAGCGTGCCGTGATTAGTGAGCCCCCTTTATCGGCCGATTCCACCACAATGGTTACATCGCTCATGCCTGCCACAATTCGATTTCGCTGGGGAAAATTTTCTCGATCAGGTTTGGTGCCACTGTCAAACTCGCTGATAATACCTCCATGCTCCAACATTTTCTCAGCTGTAGCTTTATTCTGATGCGGATAAATACGCTCAAGTGAATTGCCCAATACTCCCACAGTTTGCAATCCATTTTTATATGCCTCTCGGTGCGCCATGATGTCAATGCCATGAGCCAGTCCGCTTACAATGAGCGTATCATGGGGAATGAGATCTGTGATAAGTTGTTCTACTAAATCCTTTCCGTATGAGGTAGCATTTCTTGTGCCCACAATGCTCACAACCTTACCCACATTCAACTGCATGTTGCCTTTGGTGTAGATGAGTAGTGGTCCGTCTTCGCAGTGTTTGAGTCGATTCGGATATTCTTTGTCTAAATAGAAGAGCGGTTTGATATCCTGATTTTGAACAAACTCAACTTCTACCTCAGCCCTTGAAAGCGCAACATCTCGATTCATGTTTGAAACAATCAGTGAACCCAGTTTCGGAATCTTAGCGAGATCTTTCTTATTGGTTTCAAAAACTTCTTTTACCCCACCGCAATAACTCACCAAGAGCTTGGCACGTGTAGAGCCAATACCATCCAGATTTTTGAGAGCGATTTGATAGAGCAGGTCTTCCATAAGAGCGGAAAACGAAAATAGCATTCAAGTCAAAGGTCTGTGCTTACCTTCGTTTCAATCATGAAATTTCTTGGCATCATACCATCGCGCTACGGTTCTACTCGTTTTCCCGGGAAGCCACTCGTTGATATTCAAGGCAAATCGATGATTCAGCGTGTGTATGAGCAGGCGCAAAAGACCCAAGTGTTTTCTAGCGTGATCGTTGCCACCGATGATCAGCGAATTTTCGATCACGTTGAGGCGTTTGGTGGCCAGGTAAAAATGACCAGCCCTGCGCACACCTGCGGTACAGATCGCTGCATTGAGGTGTTAGAGTCAGAAGGTCAAAACGCGTATGATGTTGTAGTGAATATTCAAGGAGATGAGCCGGTGATTGATCCACAACAATTGATTCAGCTTTGTGGGGCGTTTGACGATGTCTCAAC
>JALRDM010000154.1 GCA_023262195.1 Salibacteraceae bacterium
GGTGCGTATGGTGTACATAGCACCAACCAACATAGCTCCACTGTTACCTGTGCTTGAAAATGCATCGAGCGAACCGTCAGCCAACATGCCAAACCCTAGAGCAATACTTGAATCTTTTTTCTTTAGGAATGCTTTGGTTGGGTGCTCACCCATTTCAATCTGAGAAGTGGTGTGCACGATCTGAAATAAATCCGGATCACAATTTTCTTCCTTTAAGATCTTATGTATCTCGCCTTCGTCTCCAATAAGGCAGATTTTTGCACTCTCCCCCAATTCTTTTTGAGCGAGAATAGCACCTTGGACATTTGCTTCCGGAGCAAAGTCCCCACCTAAAACATCAAGACCTAGCTTAAGCGCCATGCGCCAAATTAAGCCATTGTTTCTTTCTCCATCACCACTTTACCCTTATAGTAAAGTTTGCCCTCATACCAGTGAGCTCTGTGATAAAGATGTGGTTGACCCGTAGTTGGACAGGTAGAGATTTGAGGCATTTCAGCCTTGTAATGAGTTCTTCTTTTGTCTCTTCTCGTTTTTGAGATTTTGCGCTTAGGATGTGCCATATCTATGCGTTTTTATTCAATTTACCCAGTGCTTCCCAGCGTGGGTCTGTTTCAGTTGTTTCTATTTCATCATCCGATTTTTGAGTCAAGTATTCCAAAACTTGGTCGTTGCACTCACCTTTTGGATGAACTTTTTTAACCGGTAAACTCAAGAGTGTGTACTCGAAAATAAACTGTCTGATATCAAGCTGATACTCAGCCGGGCTGAGGAAAATTACCTCATCATCAGTCATGTTTGTTTCTTGAGCAAAGCGGGCAATGAGGTTATGGTTTGAATCAATATCAAGCCATACGTCATCTCCGCATCGATCACATACACACTTTGCCTTACCAAAGAGATGAAAGTCTAAATTGAGCATGCGCTCATTCTTATGGAGCGCAAGGTTAACTTTAAGGTTAGCCTCTTGAATGTCATCAAGCATTTCATCATCAAAGAACGATGGTTCCATTTCCCAGCTGAAACTATGAAGACCATTAGCTAAACCGCTAAACTGAACATCATATTTTGAACTGGATTTCAACGAACCTATTTTAAAGGGGTGCAAATGTAACTAAACACACATACATCGTACAGTGAAATGTGCCTTATTTTGAGCTATTTGAGAGCGCGTTTTGTGACAATTCTCTTTGGATTTTCCGTTCCCTGTAAATATCACAGGCTTGATAAACGGCTTGACGAAAAGACGAAGGATCTGCCACGTCCTTGCCTGCTATATCGAAGGCCGTACCGTGATCTGGCGATGTTCTTACGATGGGTAAACCTGCAGTAAAATTCACTCCATTGCCGAATGCGAGCGCTTTAAATGGTGCTAGACCTTGATCATGATACATCGCTAAAACACCGTCATACTGCTTTACATTGGTAGATCCGAAAAATCCGTCAGCGGGAAAGGGACCAAATGCAAGTATTGATTCTTCCTGCGCTTGGTTAATTGCTGGAGTGATGATGGTCGATTCCTCATCGCCAATGAGTCCGCCATCGCCATTGTGAGGGTTTAAGCCTAAAACGGCAATGCGAGGACGTGTGATTCCAAAATCTATGTTGAGTGATTTTGAAAATACGCGTAGCTTATTTGTGATGAGTTCACTTGAAACCACGGTCGGGACTTCTTTTAAAGGGACATGTCCACTAACCAAAGCAACCCTTAAATTATCATTGGTCAAAATCATCAATGGATTCTCCTCATTGGCATAGTTTGCCAGGTATTCCGTGTGTCCCTTGAAATCGAAATCTTCAGATTGTATAGTGGCTTTATTGATAGGTGCAGTGACAAGTACGTTGGTTTTATTTGATGCTAAATCTTTTACTGCCGCCTTTAAAGAGGTAAAGGCCGCAGTGCCTGCTTCATTTGTAGCTTGACCAAATTCAATCCACACCTTTTCTGGCCAAATTTCAACGACATTGATTTTTCCATGTTTAAGTTGATCCGCAGACGCGATGTAGTTTATATCTTGAATCTCGATATTGTTTTGCTTAATATGAAATTGACATACTTGCTTGCTCGCATATAAAACCGGAGTGCAGCTTTCAAGCATTCTTTGGTCTGTAAAAGTCTTGAGCACTACTTCTAGTCCAATACCATTTGTATCTCCCACTGAAATAGCTACCGTAATCTTGTTGGATTTGCTCATGTTTTAGTTAACGTTTCCATAAGTTAATTGCGAAACAAAAAGTCACTCATTTTGTCTTACTTTGAATGCTTGCAGCGAATGTACGTAATGACTGTTCAACCCATACATAGAGCGCCTCGTCTTAGGAGTAGCATGACCCGAAATCTTGTTTTACTTCTTATAGCTTTTGTTGGGTTAGTCCAGACTGCCTTGGCCACTCATAATAGAGCGGGTGAGATTGTGTACAGGCGAGGTAATGACAATCAGTTTTTTTACGAGATAACGATCATTACCTATACCAAGACGGGTGGCCCCAGCGATGAAGCAGATCGTTGTGAGTTGGAGCTATTTTTTGGCGATGGAACGTCCGAAATCGTAGATCGAGTCAATGGTCCAAGTGGTGAATGTGAGCACATGGGAGAAGAGCTTCCAGGCAACTCGAAAATGAATATCTACCGCACCACGCATACCTATCCAGGAATTGGAAACTACACGGTATACATGCAGGACCAAAATCGAAATGCGGGGGTCAACAATATTCCGAATTCAGAGAACGTATGGTTTTACACTTCGAGTGAGATAGTTATTGATGCCATTTCTGGGGGTAATAATGCACCGTTTTTATCAAATCCACCTTTAGATAATGGCTGCATTGAAGAAACTTATTTGCATAATCCTGGCGCAATAGATCCAGATGGTGATAGCTTGGTTTACTCTCTGGTCGAATCGAAGACCATGAATGGTATGACGATTCCTGGATTTACCTTACCCAGTGAGTTTTCAGGAGAGGTTGAGTTTTTCGAAATCGATCCACGAACAGGTACTTTAACTTGGAATGCACCAAATCGACAGGGGGAGTACAACATCGCCATCAAAATTGAAGAGTGGAGGTACCTGCCAGCAAGTGGCCAGCGCATATATGTAGGTCATGTGATTCGTGATATGCAGATTGATATTAGAGTATGTGAACCCAACGCTCCACCAATCATAAATGAAATGGCAAGGTTTTGTGTGGAGGCTGGTGAGCGATTGCGCCAGCTGGCTATAGCTACCGATGCGGATGATGATAATCTGGAATTCTCGGCAACAGGATTTCCACTAGAGCTCGGACAAGGAGGTTCTATTGATACTACAAATCCATTGTTTGGAGAACAGCCGCTGGAGATGGAATTCATTTGGGATACGCGATGTGACCATGTTCAATATGAGCCATACTGGGTGTATTTTAAAGCCAAAGAAGTGTTTTTCACAACGGAGAATGAACTGGTTGATTTTGAAGAATTTGAAATAAAGGTGGTTCCGCCAGCAGTTACCATCACAGAAATTCGACCTGCAGGTGCAGCCATGAGTTTGGAGTGGACACGTGCGAGGTGTGATGGCGCTGATGGGTATGACATTTACCGATTCAACGATAGTTTAGGCTTTGTGGGGATGAACTGCAATGTGGGTGTGCCTAAGGCATTGGGGTATATTAAAGTTGGTAGAACAGAAGGGATTGAAAGCACTTCATTCTTAGATGATGATAATGGACAAGGTCTCATACATGGTCAGCAGTATTGCTACATGATTGTAGCCACCTATCCTGATCGGTCAGAGAGCTACGCCAGCTTGGAGCGATGCGTTGAACTTATTAGAGATGTTCCAATTTTAAATAAAGTAAGTATCGGCAATACTGATCTTGACACAGGTTCGGATACAATAGCTTGGTTCAAACCGATTGAGTTGGATGTAGATGTGTTTGCTCCGCCATATAGATATCGCTTATCTAGATATGATAACCGCAACGGAGATATGGAGGTAATTTATACCAGTGATGTGGCTAATTCAATCGAAGGCCTAGATACCATTTATATAGATGAAGTATTAAATACCAATGAACTTCAGTACACATACTCCATAGAAATGTTATCTGGCACAAGTGAAGATGTAACTGGTGTTTCAAGGGATGCATCGAGTATCTTTTTAAACTCAAAGCCATCTGACAATACGCTAACATTACACTGGAATGTAAACGTGCCATGGGAAAACGCTGAATACATCGTTTATAGGTTTGATGATACACTATCAGCATTTAGGGAGATAGCTAGAACCGCTGATACGATATATGTTGATAGGAACTTGAAAAATTTGGTTGAGTATCAATACTACGTGCGCTCCATTGGATCATACTCTTCCAACGACTTCATGCAAAAACTGAGTAACCACAGCCAAATACATATAGGCATACCTGAGGACAAGGAA
>JALRDM010000187.1 GCA_023262195.1 Salibacteraceae bacterium
GCGAATTCTCGAACCACATCTGGATCAAATATGTCTTTGCGCTGCGCGGTGGTTGACATGATGAGGTGGTGTTCCACAAGCCAGCAAACGAGATTGGTTTCCCACTGACCCAAACGATGACGCTCGCAAAAATTTCGGGCGATTTCGATGCCTTTGGTCGAGTGATCACCGCCCATGCCTTTCGCTAAATCGTGGAAGAAGCCAGCGATGTAGAGCAACTCGACCTTCGGTAGTCGCTGGTGAATGTGGGCGGCAATGGGGAACTGTTGTTCCTGATTCTTGTAACGGAACCTGCGCATGTTTCGCACGACCTGGAGCGTGTGCGCATCCACGGTATAAATATGAAAGAGATCAAATTGCATCTGACCCACCACACGCTCGAATTCGGGCAGGTAGGCGCCTAAAATGCCAAGCCGATTCATCCGGCGTAACTGAGAGAAGAGATGGTGTTCAACCCCCAGTAGCCGAATGAACAATTCGGTTGACGCTTGGTTGTTGCGGAACCCCTCGTTGATTTTTGGCGCTTGAGACTTTGCCAAGCGGCTGGTTTCGCTGCGAATGCCTTTCAGCGTTGCCGACTCGCCCAGAATGACGAACATTTCAAGCAAGGCCTCGGGATGGTGATGGAACAGATCAGGTTGTTTGGCGGCTAGCTTCTGATCGATTGCCTGGAACCGCTCATTGATTTCCGTGATGTTTGAGCGTCGCTTTAATTGAGGTGCAAGGACCCGCTCTTCAAAAGCCTGGAGAGAAACTTCGTTGATGCTGCTCACCGACAACGCAAATCGATAGTAGTCTTGCATGAATTGCTCAACGGCAAGTTGCTCTCGGTCTTCATAGCCGAGAAGGTCAGCGAGTTGCCTCTGATGATCAAACAGGAGTCTGTTTTCATCGCGTCCACGCGTTAAATGCAGCGCGAATCGAATTCTCCAAAAGAAGGCACGAGCTTCCTCGAGTTCCTCAGCCTCGCGAGGCTCAAAGAACCCAAGCTGAACCAAGGTTTCCAAATGATCTGTTTTGAGCGCCAGTTTTGCGATCCAGAGTAAGGTATGAATATCTCGAAGCGCACCGGGAGAGGTTTTGATGTTGGGCTCGAGACTGTATTCCGTGTGATTGGACTTGGCGTGCCGCTCGTTTTGTTCCTCGAGTTTGGCTTTGTAAAAGTCACTGACGCGCCAGCATTTTTTTCGCTCGAGCCGTTTTTCGAGACGATCGAGCAGGATGGGTGATCCGCAGAGCATCCGAGCGTCCAGCATCGAGGTCATGATGGTGACGTCGTTCTTCGCTTGAGTGAACGCATCGCCCAGGCTTCTGACACTGTGGCCAACCTCAAGGCCGATATCCCAGAGTAAGGTGGTGAACGACTGAATATTCGCCGCATGCTTTTGCAGATTATCCCGTTCCGAGAGGATCAACAGATCTATGTCGGAATGGGGCATGAGTTCACGCCGACCGTAGCCACCCACAGCCACCAGTGCAATTCGGGTCTTCCGCCAGCTGCTGAGGTTTTCATCCCAGCTAAAGCGTGACCAACAAAGATTGATGAGGATGTCAGTGAAACAGCATTGCCGTTCAAGCATGTCCGCGATGGGTGCGCCGTCACGAAGCGCCTGCTCGATGGTGGTCTTGTGGCGAACGATCGCGCTTTTTAATAAGCCAATCGGGTTCTTTGCCTCCAGAATGGCTGCGCGATCCAGCCAGTCGTCGGTATCAACCGCAACGGCTGATGGTGTCATCGTTACGCAGCGTCAGTATTTCGTAACCCGTCTCTGTGACGGCGATGGTGTGCTCCCATTGGGCAGTGAGTTGATGATCTTTGGTCACGACCGTCCACTGATCGGGTAGAAGCTTCACCGCTGCCCGACCGGCATTGAGCATGGGCTCGATGGTGAATGTCATGCCCGCTTTTAACTCAAGCCCGGTGTTGGGCCGACCATAATGAAGCACTTGAGGTTCATCGTGGAAGGTTCGGCCAATGCCGTGCCCACAATACTCTCGAACAACGGAAAATCGCTGTTTCTCGGCAAAGGCT
>JALRDM010000192.1 GCA_023262195.1 Salibacteraceae bacterium
CTGCACAATAAACCGCAAAGTGTCAGATGCAAATTGATTGGCCAAAGCAATACTGTTGACAGAGAGGTCAATGCCCGTTACATCAAATCCAGACGTATTGATTTGCTTGGCATGTCGGCCTTTACCACATGCGACATCCAAAAACCGAGCATCTTCACTCGGCTTCAGAAATGAAAGAAGCGCATCAATAAATTGACGCGCTTCATTCTCATCTCTGTGACCATATAGAATGTGATAGTAACGTGTGTCAAACCACGTTTCGAACCATTCTTTTGTCATGATTACCTAAATAAAAGCCTTACTTCTCAACAGATACCGGAGCCACTGTTGGGGCATCTGATTTGGCTTCTTTCCCTGTCACAATATTCATCTCAGCGATCAAATTTTGAGCCCCAGCATACCTGTCAATGATGAAGAGTATGTATCGCACATCCACGGCTATTGTTCTCTGTAATTCTGGCTCAAAAGCGATGTCACCACTCATTGCTTCCCAGTTGCCATCAAAAGCACAACCAATCAACTCACCTCTACCATTGATCACAGGGCTTCCGCTGTTTCCACCGGTGATATCAGTATTGGTCAAGAAACAGATTTTTAGCGTACCATCTTCTCCATATCGACCGTAGTCTTTCTTTTCATATAGCTTCTTAAGCTTACTTGGAACAATAAACTCATCATTTGACGGGTCTTCTTTCTCCATGATACCTTCTATGGTCGTGTAATAGTTATAGTAAATAGCGTCTGCCGGATAGTAGTCTAACACATTGCCATATGTAACTCGCATGGTAGAGTTGGCATTAGGGTAGTAAGTGATGTCTTTATTCATTTCACGCAAACCGTGCACAAACAATCGGTTTGCATTGTCAATCATTGTGCTAGCTTCTCCACTCATCGGAAGGATTACCGATCTGTAATGTCCAACAAACTCTTGTACAAAGTTGTAAACGTGGTCTTTCTCCAACGTCTTTAAATCTGGATCCTCTAAAAACGCTTCAAAACGTTCCTCACTTACAAATATGCTTCCAGCATAGAGCTTATCCACGAGTTTATTAAAGTCCCCTTTATTCTTTTTGACCAGATCTTTAAAGAATTCTGGTTGTTGGTCTTTGGGAATATCATTATAAAACATCTCAAAAAGTGCAGCCGACACTTTTTCATCAGTGCCTCTGTTGTAATCTTGAAAAAACTTTTCTGCCGTAGATCGAGTAGACTCAATCGTAGCTTTCAACTGCTCTTCAGACACCTCTTCTTGACCAAGCACTGAGGCAAGTCTAGATGATCTCCAAGCCATGAGTGATGCCTCACTTCCGAATATACTTTCACCGAAATAGGTTCGAAATAAAATCGTTTTAGAATCCTGTTCAAAACCATTTTGCCAATCTGATAAAACGCTACCATATATCTCTTTTCGTCCCTTATCTTCTAATACCCAACGCTGAAAGTCTTCTTCGAGCTGCTTCTTTTTATCATAGACCTTAAGGCGCTTTAAACCTCTTTGCTGCCCAATAAAGTATTTCCAATAATTACTTACTTGAGCATACTTTGAAGCATACTTAATTCGAATTTCATCGCTCGAATTCATATCCTCTTTCAAAAGCTTTAATCGCTGATCTCGAATTTTCACCACACTTGGCTGCCGATAGTCCAATTGCTGCTTAACACCGTATGAACTAAGGTAGCGATCGGTGCTTCCTGGATACCCCATAATCATAGCAAAATCGTCCTTCTGCACTCCACCAATTGAGATTGGGAGAAAATGCTTTGGTTTATACGGCATATTATTTTCAGCGTAAGGAGCAGGTTTTCCATCCTCGCTCATATATACTCGAAGCAGCGAAAAATCGCCAGTATGTCTTGGCCACATCCAATTATCGGTATCGCCACCGTACTTACCGATAGATGATGGTGGTGCACCCACTAATCTCACATCCTCGAAAACTTCATATACAAATGCGTAGTATTCGTTTCCTTCAAAAAAACTTTTTACGCTCACCTCATAATGAGACTCTACTTCACCCGTAATAGATTCTTTAACTTCATTAATAGCCGCTCTTAATGCTTCATCTCTCTCAGCACCCTTCGTTGTGAGACTGATGTCTCCCAACACATCATTGGTAACATCGCGCATCTCTATAAGATAGCTTGCGGTCATATTTCTTGCTGGCAGCTCTTCCTTCATGGCCATTGCCCAAAAACCATCCTTTAGATAATCGCTTTCAGGAGTGCTATTATCTTGAATCACACCGAAGGCACAATGGTGATTGGTTAAAAGCAAACCTTGTTCACTAATTGTTTCAGCCGTGCATGAGCCTCTATTAAGCGCCACTATGGCATCCTTTAAACTGGAATTATTAACGCTATATATCTCCTCTTCGGTTAGCTGCAATCCATGCTTTTGCATATCTTGATAATTGAGCCTTTTGATCAGCATTGGTAGCCACATGCCTTCATCTGCATTCGCTTTTGGCATCCAAATACAGGCTGCAGTAAGGACCGTAATCAGTATCTTCTTCATTCTATAATTGTTGAAATTTTAAGAGGGTCAAATGTAACAAAGCAAATCTGCTCTAAATCATTCTATGTCACCATTGGTTCATTGATATTCAAAACGTTCGTGGCACCTCATATTATCATTCCTTTTAACGCATATATTTGCTAAAATTCCGATCAGAATTTGAACAGCTCAGTAATAGATAGCTTCGTCAAAGACCTCACAACCCATGGGGAGATTTTGCAAAGTCACCTTGGTGAGATTACGCAAGCTGTGTTGACGGATATACTCTCTGAAATTGAAGCACGCCTAGAAAAAGAAGAGGAAGACTTTAAAAAGAGCCGGAAGGTTTACAATATTCTTGTTGAAGCACTCCAAAATTTGTATCACCATACCGAAACTCACTCTGAAAGCGTTTTGAAAAATGGTGATAACATAAAGACAGCCGTATATTATTTAGGACGCAAAGGAGGCGAATACAATATATTAGTGGCCAATTATCTAACGCTTGATTATATCCCAACTTTAAAGGCGAGATTAGATAAGATTAATAATTTGGACAAAGAAGGCTTACGATCGTATTATAAGGAAGTGCTAAACAACGGACAATATAGCGTGCATGGCGGCGGTGGATTAGGAATGATTGACATTGCTCGGAAATCTGGGAATAAATTAGACTACGATTTTTCTAATCTGAATACTGATTACGGAATCTTTACCCTCAAAATCAAAATTTAATAAACTCACAAACTCAAATAAGTAGAAATGG
>JALRDM010000212.1 GCA_023262195.1 Salibacteraceae bacterium
ATCTGTAAACTACGATCGAGAACGTTTGCAGTATTACGGGTATGACTTAAGCGACAACAACTCTTTGGTAATATACAATGAGCTTATTGATCAAAACATTGATAATGATCCTGCCATACGAAGTCAATTTAAGCAGCTTTACCAGAGAGTTGGAGCTAATGTTGGAATTCAATCCTTTTATACTGATAGCAATATATTGAATCATCAAGCAACTCTGTCCTACGAAAACTGGAGCGACAGAAACATGGCCAACAGTGAAAACAATGTGGTATTAAACGGGGGTGTATCGAGGTACTTTGGCGCCCATCAATTAAAGGTGGACCTATTGTCGGATTTGAACTTTGTACAATACATCGATTCATTTAATTATGACCCAATTGGTGCAATTGAGCAAGCGCCTTCTAATATGATCTTTGGTCTTAAACCTACCATGGTGAGCGAGTGGCGAAAACTTAGGATTGAATATGGCCTAAATGTGCAAGCTGAAGTTACTGGTTCGGCAACCACACCACGTATTTACCCTCATGCATATGCCAAATACAATTTAGTCAAAGAGATAATCATCCCGTATGCTGGACTGGGTGGAGGTTTGAAGAGAAATAGCCTCAGCTCGATTACCGAAGAGAATCCATTTGTCTGGGTGCCTAGAGTTGCGCTCCGCAATACTGATGAGGTTTTACGCATCTATGGAGGTATTAGAGGTGCAATTTCAGATAAGATTACATACAACCTTCAAGCCGCGCAATTCACTGAGCGAAATGGGCTCCTTTATACCAATTACAATGCATCACAATATAACTTAGGGCGAACGGCTTTCGGTGAAAACTATTTCACCATGGAATACGATACCATTGATGTATTCGAATTGAGCGGTGAAATCATGTATCGAGTTGGGGATCGATTACAAATATTGGCCATGGGTGTGTTCAGAGACTTTAATACACAAAGGGAGTTTGAAGCATGGCACAGGCCTAATTTCGAGATAGGTTTTACAGGATTCTATCAGATTCAAAACAAGGTAATCATCAAAGCTGAGTCACATGTTTTGGGTCCACAGTGGGCCAAGTCTTATGACAATTCGCTTGCTGACTTTTTCGGCAATGATGGGAATCAGGTTTTTGGGGAAAGAATCGCCCCAGTAATCGACATCAATTTCGGTGTTGAATACAGGTATACTGAGCGTTTGTCAGGATTTTTAAATCTTAATAATGTTATTGCACAGCGATACCAGCGTTGGAATCAATATCCGAATCAACGAATCAATTTGGTAGGCGGTATTACCTACTCCTTTTGGAAGGGGTAAAGTGTTGATGACCTGTTGATAAAACCCCCGTATTTATTGGTATATCAGCCTCATAACGAAGGGTACAAATCTATATTTGATCGACTGTGAAAAAATCATTTTATGAGTGAGGAAGGAAAACCTAAAGGAGATTATTCAGCATCTAACATTACCGTACTTGAGGGATTAGATGCAGTTCGGAAGCGACCATCAATGTACATAGGCGATATTGGCGTTCGTGGTTTGCATCATCTGGTTTATGAAGTCGTAGATAATTCAATTGATGAGGCCCTAGCGGGTCATGCATCTGAGATTTTCGTTACAATCAATAAAGACAATTCCATCACGGTTCGAGACGATGGTCGTGGTATTCCTGTGGATATGCATGAGAAGGAAAAACGGTCTGCCCTTGAGGTGGTAATGACCGTATTGCATGCAGGAGGAAAATTCGACAAAGGCTCATACAAGGTGTCTGGAGGTTTGCACGGTGTTGGTGTATCCTGTGTAAATGCCTTATCTAAGGATTTGAAAGTGACGGTGCACCGCGAGGGTAAAATGTACCAACAGGAGTATAAAATTGGCGTGCCTCAATATCCTGTAAAGGAAATCGGAAGCACAGACAAAAGAGGAACAGAAGTCTGGTTCTTGCCGGATGACAGCATCTTTTCTGTTGCTGAGTACAATTATGAAACGTTGTCAAACAGGTTGAGGGAATTGGCGTTCCTCAATAAAGGAATTAAGCTTACGCTTACAGATCTTCGAAATCAAGATGAGGAAGGGATTGATATTTCAGTCACATTTTTCAGTGAGCGCGGACTTGCTGAATTTGTAGAATTCATAGATGCAGGGAGAGAGAAGCTCATTCCAGATACGATGTTCATGGAAGGGGAGAAAAATGGAATTCCAGTGGAGATTTCTATGCAATACAACACTTCATTCTCTGAAAATCTGCACTCCTATGTTAACAACATAAATACCCGTGAGGGTGGCACGCACCTCTCTGGTTTTCGATCAGGGTTAACAAGAACCCTGAAACGATATGCGGATGAATCCGGTCTATTGTCAAAATTGAAATTTGACATCGCTGGTGATGATTTTAGAGAAGGTCTTACGGCTGTAATCTCGGTTAAGGTTATGGAACCTCAGTTTGAGGGTCAGACCAAGACCAAACTTGGAAACCCTGAGGTTAGGGGTTCGGTTGATCAGGCAGTAAGTGAGATGCTGAGCAATTATCTTGAAGAGCACCCCAAAGAGGCCAAGATGATTGTAGATAAAGTTATTCTAGCAGCACAAGCTCGACACGCGGCCCGTAAAGCACGTGAAATGGTGCAGAGAAAGAATGTGCTCACTGGCTCTGGATTACCAGGTAAACTGGCTGATTGTAGTTCAAGAGACCCAATGCAGTGCGAAATTTTCTTGGTCGAGGGAGATTCAGCAGGTGGTACGGCAAAGCAAGGAAGAGACAGAATGTTTCAAGCCATTCTACCTCTGAGGGGTAAGATTTTGAATGTCGAAAAGGCTATGCAGCACAAGATCTTCGATAATGAGGAGATAAAGAATATATACACTGCCCTTGGAGTTCAGGTTGGAACAGAAGAGGATGCCAAAGCCTTGAATATCGAAAAGCTCAGATATCATAAAGTTGTTATCATGTGTGATGCAGATGTGGATGGTAGCCACATTGCAACGCTTATCCTTACGTTTTTCTTTAGATACATGAAAGAACTGATTGATCTAGGCTATATATACATTGCTGCACCACCATTGTATCTTGTGAAAAAGGGCGGCACACAACGCTATGCATGGAACGATGACCAACGTGATCAATTGATTCAGGAACTTGGTAAAGGAAAAGAGTCAGGAGTATCTGTGCAGCGATATAAGGGTCTCGGTGAGATGAATGCTGAGCAACTTTGGGAAACAACAATGAACCCAGAAGATCGTATGCTTAGGCAAGTGACGATTGAGAATGCCGCTGACGCAGATCTTACATTCAGCATGCTAATGGGTGACGAAGTGCCGCCAAGGCGAGAGTTCATCGAAAAGAACGCGAAGTACGCTAAGATCGATATTTAAAAAGGTTTAGAAAACCCATAAAAAAAAGCCCAAAGAATCATCTGATTCCATTGGGCTTTTTTGGCGCTTAACCGAAAGTTTTACAGGCAAGTAATTGTGCCTGTTTTCTTGATGGTTTCTCCACAGTCGTCTGTTGCTGTGATTACATAGATAAAAGCCTCTTCGCTTCTTGGTCTTTCTGATGTGCCAGAGATAGAACCATCCCATTCATAATATTCGTTGGATTCAAATACCACCGAACCGGTAGTAAGACGTTTGATGGTAAGACTAAATGATTGCATCTGAGCCAATTCAGGAACTAGCCAGACATCGTTAAGGCCATCCGAATTGGTTGGGCTAAAGGCAGATGGAATGCTAAGTTGAAATTCGTTTTCCACCTTGATAGATCTATTTTCAGTTGCTACACAGCCTGCATCATTAATTGTATGCAGAGCAATCGTATGAAGACCATTGCCTATGGCTAAGTCAACAGACTTGCCTTCTTTCACTGTATCTGAATTTAGAATCCATTTGTAAGCCTGATTTGTACCTGTTCCTGATAATGAGATATAGCTGGTTAGACAATTTGATTTCATCGAAATCATATCTGTGAAGTCAGCGCTTGGATTTTCAAAAATCTCAATGGTGCTTTCAATTGCTTTTTGAGAACCATCATTAAAAGTGGCAATCATACGAACGTCATGAATACCATAGTCAACAAATGTTTTGGTCACTCGTGATCCTTCTGCCACATCGAAGCCATCAAAGAGCCATGTGATTGTGGCAGACTCAGAAGTTGCTGATTTGAAAAGTATATTCTTCTTTACACATTGAATTCCCGAGGCCTCAAAATCAACTCGAGCAGTGGAAGCAATGTTTTGATATGATGATTTATCGTCCGCGTTTATATCACTAACGTCCTTGTTTGAACTGGATGTTTCTTTAATATTTAGCTCTACACCTTGGTCTGGAGAAAGCACTGCGCTGCGCTTTTCCATTACTATCTCATGCTTTACTTGAGGCTTAATAGAGTCAAATGGAGCGACTGCGTCCTTTGGATCTTCTGTAGGTTCAGATGATGAATCATAGTTCATCTGTATATCCATCTCAGCATCT
>JALRDM010000312.1 GCA_023262195.1 Salibacteraceae bacterium
ATATGTTCATCGGCTCACTACAAAGACAAAGTATATGCCAGCCAAAATTTGCTGTCAAACTGTCAAGTCTTTATTCCAAGAATTTTGAAAAGCTGTTCGATCAAGACAGCCAATCCAACCAAATCGTGACTTACTGGTTACTATATTCGTCCAACCAACAACAGAATTTATGAAGCACATCTTACCAATAATCGCACTATTATTCACCACACACATTTTCGCAATTGATTTAAAAGCTGTGGTCTTTGAGGGCTCAGAAGCCAAAGCGGAAGTGCCTGAAGCCAATATGCTACGGTACAAGTCATTCAGTTCAGTTCCTGTGTTCATTCGATTTGATGAAGCCAAGCAGCTCAATCTGAATAATTGGCAGCAATGGATGTCAACTAACTTTTTTGACAATAACGAGCAGTTTGGCTTTGAATTGATTGGTACTGAAGAAGACCAACTTGGCATGGTTCATTATCGGTTTAACCAAACCTTTAACGGAGTGAAAGTTGAATTTGCCTCTTGGATTGTTCACGCTAAAGAAAATCGAGTGTTGAGCATGAATGGTGAATTATTTGATGCGATTTCAGACTTTAATCCCGGCTTGAGTGAGTCTGAGGCCTTAGAAATGGCTCTCGGTTATGTAGGTGCGGAAACCTATAAATGGGAAATTGATTTGGAAGAGCAGGCCATACAGCACATAAATCATGATCACAATGCCACTTATTATCCTATTGGCGAAAAGGTTATAATCAACACCGATCCTGCATTGAAAGAAGTTGATCTTCACCTCACGTGGAAGTTTAATATTTACGCTCACGAGCCCATGTCTAGGCAGGAGGTGTATGTGGATGCCACAAGTGGAAATACCATCTTCACACAAGATTTAATCCACCACGCAGATTCCAATGGAACAGCAGTCACCAACTACAATGGAAATTTTAATTTAGTTGCAGATTATACAGGTTCAAATTTCCGACTTCGGGAAAGCGGCAGAGGAAATGGCATCAGCACCTACAATCTTAATTCAGGTACCAATGGCCTTGGGTCTGATATTCTCGATAATGACAATGTGTGGAATAGCACAGCCGCAAATGAGATGAGTGGACCTGACGCTCATTTTGGGACAGAAATGACTTACGATTTTTTCTTTGCCAATTTTGGTCGAAATAGTATCGATGATAGTGGCTTCGAACTAATTAGCCGCGTTAATTATGGAAACAACTTTACCAATGCCTTCTGGGATGGTAATGTAATGACCTATGGTTCGGGTGGTGCATCTTTCGCTACCATAGATATTGCGGGTCATGAAGTGACTCATGGTTTGACTACCAATACAGCTGCACTAATTTATTCCTATGAATCTGGAGCACTGAATGAAAGCTTCAGTGATATATTCGGTGCTGCTATCGAGTTTTATGCGGAAGGGGGAATCAGTGATTGGTTGCTAGGTGAAGATCGTGGATCTGTAATACGCTACATGAACAACCCCAACCTCGGTGGTGACCCTGATACATATCTGGGTGATTTTTGGCATACAGAAGCTTGGGATAATGGTGGCGTTCACATTAACAGTGGTGTCCAGAACTTTTGGTTTTATCTTTTGACAGAAGGTGGTTCTGGGACGAACGACCTCAATAATAATTATAGCGTAGATGCGCTTGGCGTTGAAAAGGCTCAAGCAATCGCTTTTCGCAATCTCACTGTGTATTTAACTCCATCAAGCCAATATTTTGACGCACGTTTTTACGCCATTCAATCAGCCGTTGACCTCTATGGAAATTGTTCTGAAGAAGTTGAACAAACTACCAATGCATGGTATGCTGTGGGTGTAGGCGATGAGTATGTTGAAGGTGTTGATGCAGATTTTGATCCAAGCGAAACAGAGATATGTGTTCTTCCATACACAGTATCATTCTCTAATGAAAGTACTAATGCTGATACTTACGTTTGGGACTTTGGCGATGGTAACAACTCCGGCTTGGAGAGCCCATCGCACACATATACGCAAGAAGGAGAGTATATTGTAATGCTGGATGCATCATCTGACTGTGGCGAAGATGAAAAATCGAGAACCATCAGTATTGAACTTCCGATAGCTCCAACATCAGCGACTGCAGAAGTTTGCCCGGGGGATGTGGCCACACTCTTTGCTACTCCTAACGTTTCAGGCACAAATTGGTGGTATGATGATTCCACATCAACTACACCAATATATGAAGGTGACACTTTTATTACTCCAGTGATCAATAGCACCATACCATATTTTGTTTCTACAAAAACTAATGGCAATTCGGATGAAGTCGGTGAACCAGACAATAATTTTGGCCCTGGATCTCCATTCAACAATCTACAGTATCTAGTTTTTGATGTGTACGAGTCTGCGATATTAGATTCTGTAAGGGTTTATGCCACAGGTTCTGGAGAGCGAGAAATTGTTTTGCTCGATGCATTTGGCAATGAGATTACGTCCATGATTGTCGATCTCGATAATGGAGAGCAAATGGTAGAATTGGGTATGGAATTGCCCGTGGGAACTGATTTGCAGATTGGCCTGGGCGATGGTGGAGATTTAAACCTTTATAGAAACGCAAGCGGTGCTGATTATCCTTATGAAATCAATGATGTGTTAAGTATAAAACGTAGCACAGCATTTACAAACGGAGGCTTGAGCCACTATTATTTCCTATATGATTGGCATGTGTCTTATGGTTCATGTGAAAGCGCCAAAACAATAGTATATGCCAGTGTAAGCGAGTGCTTAGGTATGGATGAAATCAACTCAAATGATGTAACCATCTTCCCTAACCCATCTATCGGTTCTTTTACCATTACTTGGGATGGAATGATAGTGAATACCATTGATGTGCGAAACATGCACGGCCAGCTTGTTTCACAGATAAAGCCAAGCACTACCCAAATTGAAATGAATTTGAACAGTGGGGTTTATATGGTAAATATCATTGGCAGCGAAGGCGCTATTACCAAAAAAGTTATCGTTCAATAAGCCAGCACGCTAGCGAAACGAGGCGCGATCAGGGTAAATCCAGATGGCGCTTTTTTGTTGTAAACATACCCATGCAATCATTTATAGACAGTATTGATCACATTCATGCCGAGTAGAACCAAGTTATTTCAAGTCCTTAACAAATCGTTCGAATGCTTATTGTAAATACTCGATTCGAAAATTATATTTACACAATCTAAATTAATATGTTATGAGAAGTCTAGGAAAAATTGCAATCACAGCACTTACCGTTATTCTGTATAGCACAGCAGTTGCCGAATCGCCTGCTGAACTGAACAAAGGCCCTAAACCCAATGATTTGGTGGGGCTATGGATGCCCAGCGAAGGCACATCCTATATTAAGATCTTCAAAGAGAAAGGCGTGGAACGCTATCACGGAAGAGTGGTATGGCTTAAAGAACCATTAGATGAGCAGGGCAACCCAAAGAAAGACCCTGAGGGAAAAGAGATCATGAATATGTTGAACCTTAGAAACTTTGTGTTTGAGGACGGTGAGTGGGTAGACGGAACGATTTATGACCCTAAATCTGGCAACACCTACTACTGCACCATAGAAATGAAGGGGAACAACAAACTTGAGGTACGAGGTTCATTAGATCCATTTGGCCTTGTGGGAAGAACGGATACATGGGTAAGAATGAAGACTAAATAACTCCAACAATGAAATACCTACTAAACCTTACCCTACCCTTCATATTCCTCATTTCACTACCAGTCAATGGGCTATCGCAAGATGACCCACCAATAGAAGAAGAAGGCGAAGAAGATGTTGTGGATTATTCAAGTCTGGTTCAAACCGAGAAGAATAAAGCATTTTGTTCTTCTAAGATATTGGCTCAAAGACCCACGAAGCTTGCCTCGTTGGGGTATGATTTTCAAGCTCCACATTCCATAACTCCCGGAGAACTTGGCGGTGTAGCTTCAAAACAACATAACATTGCCAACAGCCATGGCGTTGGCGCTGCGCTGAATTACCCTGTTTTTTCGAAGAATTATTTGCTCGTAAACCTTGGGGTAACTTACGCTGAAACGCGCTACTCTTTTGTCAGCCCAACCACGGCTAACGATAATGCGGTTGTTCAAGCGTTAGATAATAAAGGCCTGAGAACAATGGGCGCTGTTGCAACCATTTTCAAGCCATTAAACATCAAACACTACTTACTTTTTCAAGGTGGAGTGAGCTTGAATGGAGATTACACATTCAGCAATTTTCAAAGCCTAAATTATCTGCGATACACAGCAGCACTGATCTATGGTATAAAGGCTAACGATCGAAAAATGTGGGGATTTGGATTAAGCCGAACGTACCTTGGTGGTGCTTTGAATTATGTGCCGATCTACTATATGATGTATACGGCCAAGAGTAAAAAATGGGGACTGGAAATGTTGTTACCAGCACGCCTTGATTATCGTAGAAACATCAACGACAAAAACCTGCTGCTTGTAGGATATGAAGTGCAAGGAAACACCTTCAGAATCAACAATGATGGTGACATCTATAACTTACCCTTTAATGAGATGGAAATGCGCAGAGCCGAATTGCGATTTCGCGCCACTTGGGAACATGCTTTTACTCCACAAATTTGGCTTTCCTTACAGGCAGGATATAGATATAACTATTCGTTCAAGTTAGATAATGGTGATTTCTATAGGCCATTCTTTGATAATACACCCTATCTCATGGAAACCGAATTGACCAACCCAGCTTATTTCAACATTTCAATAAATTGGGTCAGCCCATAAAAAAGCCTATTGAAAGTAAACCTTGGGGTTAAGAGAAGTAAGAAAAGAGCTGGCTGAACTGGAGAAGGAAGAGCTTATCTACCATATTGGTGAGCTCTATAAGAAGTACAAAGACGTAAAGGAGTATTTCGATTTTTACACCAATCCTGATGAACAAGCGCTGCTTGAAAAATTCAAAGCCCGCGTGCATGAAGGGTTTTATCCCAATAGAGGTTGGAGGTTAAAGCTTTACCGCTCCAGAAAAGCGATTAATGAGTTTAAAAAGCTTGGTATATCGGAAGAGGCCAACGCAACCCTCCTACTCTACTTTACCGAGGTGGCAGTGATGTATGCACGTGAGAAACGGGTGAAAACAGAGAACTACTATAAGCGGCTGTCAACCAGTTTTGACAAAGCGCTGGAATACATGGACAAATACAAGCTCCTAGATAAGTTCAGGGCTCAAAACGAGTTGGTTGTTGAACGGTGCTCATCATTTCCTTGGGCATGTGATATCGAAGTCCAGCAGATATTCGATCACTATTATTCCTAGCGTTTCAACACCTTTTTTATGGCCTGACCATCGGCATTTTCAACCTTCACGTAAAAAGTGCCTTGAGCAAACTCGCGCAAATCGAGCTTTGTTTCTGACTTCACTGCTTTCCTAACATATATCGTTCTACCCATGGCATCCAATAAGGATATCGTGTTTAGCCCATTATAATCCATAGAAACGGTGATTTCGTCAGCAGTTGGGTTTGGGAATACTGAGATGCGAGAATAGAGATTCACCCGATCTGCAACTCCTGTGGCCGTATCGATGACAGAGGAGGTATCTTCTAATACCACCGTTCCAGCATAAATTCCATTGCCATGGGTGCCAACCACTAACCATTGGTCACTCTCTCGATACTTAAGCATATCTACCACCACATTGCCAATGGTGTTCACACCTTCTTGCACCCAAATGGTGCTATCGCCCTTTATTTCACGCGTTGAGAATAAGCCAACACTGGTACCTAAAAAGTATACGTATCCGTCTTCGGTGTGAGCAATCTCAACCCAGCGCATGGATGGACCATCACTTATGTGGGCCAATTCAGGCGGTACGTTCTCATCTTTCGTGCCGATGAGGTTCCCTTCAATAGGCTCCCAAGAATCGCCACCGTCTTCAGTCAACCAGAGGCTTCTTACATTGTAGTTTGAATAAACCACAATAGCGCGATCTGCATCTTTTGGGTCAATGGCGATGCACGAAGTGTACCTACCAAACTGAATACCGTTAGAACTTACCAGTTCACTAGTGATATTCCCTCCTACTTCGTGGGCATTCTCCACACGGTAAATCAACCCTTGTGAATTGCCCAAATAAACCACACCCTGTTCTGCTCTACTCGCAGATATAGCCGTGATTGTGCCTGTAATATTCACCAGATTTGACCACTCATAAACCTCATTTTCTGCGGCATTCAAATCGTGGTTTCTCCAAAGGGTAGAGTTTCTTGGCAAATACATGATGTTGTTGTCCACTGGGTCAAGCGTAAATGGATGTACAAACAAATAGCCACCATCCATACTTTCTGGAATAAGCCTTACCCAATCTCCATACTCTCCGTTGGCATTTACTTGCGTTCTTCGTACGTTGGCATATTGGGTACTAGAGTATTGATATTGTCCTCCATCGGTTATCCAGCAATAGGCGCCATCAGCTCCCCTAATTGATGTCCAAAGGTGGCTTGGAGAAGCGGTGTTTGTCCAGAAAGTACCACGGTCCTGCAGTCCACCCATGATCTGTTCGCTTCCCGCTGTGGCTTCGTCAATGGCAATACCATAAAACTGCGATGAAATAAATCCATTGCTCAAGGACTGCCAACGAAATCCACTTTCGGCACACTTATACGTTCTGTGAATTCCGCCATCGGTGGTGGAAATCATCATATCTGGATTTTCTCGGTTGAATACTATGTTTTGCTGATCGGGATAGTGTTCACCGGTGCGATAGCTAAACTCCTCATACCAATCCACATCATAACCTCCAATGCGCATGTTAGCGTTGGTATCGATAAAACCATTGGTAGATCGAAACAAGTTCGTGCCGCCTACAAAAATCACATCCTCGTTATCGGGCTTAATGGCCAAAACTTGGCAGTATCCATTGAATACGTTAAGTCGCTCTATGGGCAAGCCTGAGCTTCTATTCTCCCAAAGCCCGCCAGTGCCTGTTCCATCACCACTGAAGTATTCATACCTCCAGAGGCTGTTATCTGTTGTTCCTGATCCAGGCGTATTTGAGAAGAAATACACGATATCCTGATCGGCTTCATACATTTTCACCAATGTTCTTCGGTGATTGTTGGGAAATCCCTCAGGAGTAATGTCTGTCCAGTTAACCCCATCCGTAGAGCGCCACATACCTCTGTTACCGCCTCCATCACTACTGATCACCGCGTATAAAACCCCATTATCAGAAATCTCAAAGTCAGTATAATTCGCAGCGTTTGCTGAAAGGGACTCTTTCCATGTGTCTCCACCATCATTGCTGCGCATGATTCCTTCACTCATTGCCGCATAGACAATATTGCTATCGAAGCGGGTTGGGTCGACCTTCACGCGAAAAACCGCATCCCAATCAGAGGCTTTTTGTATCAAAGCCGCAGTACTTGGAAGCAGTGTCCAAGTCTCGCCATTGTCTTCTGATTTATAGATGCCTGAACCTCGATAAAACGCGCTATAACTTTTTGATGCGGAATTACCATTCACTTCGCCAGAGCCATAATACCAGACATTTTCCCTACCCGGACGCACGTCTTGACTCACGCAAGACACGGCAGCGTGATCTTCTGGCGCTGTGGTGCGTTTCCAAGTCGCACCTCGATCGGTTGATTTCCACATACCGCCAGAAACTGCTCCAGCCATGTAAGTATTGGTATCAAGAATATCTATTGCAAATGCTCGGGTTCTTCCTCCAACATTATAAGGGCCAACGCTTTCAACATCCATTTGAACCACCTTGGTGCTACGAGCGGCCGATTGATTTTGCAAGCTGGATACGAATGCCAGCTCTCGCATGCGCATGTTGCTCGGGATTTTACCCGTTTCTGGGTCAATTAATCTTCGGTGCTCATATTCGG
>JALRDM010000225.1 GCA_023262195.1 Salibacteraceae bacterium
ACTCGCTGGTGGAGCTGCTTCCGCTTCCTTGGCCGAGTTGGGTTATAATGTAAAGTGTTTCTGTTTTCAAGATTCCCCTCGAAGGGCTCACTCTATTGCCGCTCAAGGAGGAATTAATGCCGCAAAGAATTATCAAAATGATGGTGATTCCGTTTACAGACTTTTTTACGACACTGTAAAAGGAGGAGACTACCGAGCAAGAGAAGCAAACGTTTATCGATTGGCCGAAGTATCTGCCAATATCATTGATCAGTGCGTGGCTCAAGGTGTGCCCTTTGCAAGAGAATATGGAGGCCTATTGGATAACCGCTCTTTTGGCGGAGTATTGGTGTCAAGAACCTTTTATGCAAAGGGTCAAACTGGTCAGCAGTTGCTCTTGGGAGCGTATTCAGCCATGTCGCGTCAGATAAACAAGGGTAAGATCAAAATGTATAATCGACATGAGATGCTTGAGCTAGTTGTTGTCGATGGAAAAGCAAGAGGTATTATTGCCCGCAACCTTGTTACTGGCGAGCTAGAGCGTCATTCGGCTCATGCCGTTGTGCTAGCATCGGGTGGATATGGCAATGTGTTCTATCTATCAACCAATGCCATGGGCTCAAATGTAACGGCAGCTTGGCGTGCACACAAGAAGGGGGCGTATTTCGCCAATCCGTGTTACACGCAGATTCACCCAACGTGCATTCCAAGATCTGGGGATTATCAATCAAAGCTTACGTTGATGTCAGAGTCGTTGCGAAACGATGGTCGCATCTGGGTGCCGAAGAACAAGGAAGATGTTGAAGCAATTAGGGCAGGAAAAAAGAAACCGACCGACCTGAGCGAAGAAGAACGCGATTATTACTTAGAAAGAAGATATCCAGCCTTTGGTAATCTTGTTCCGAGAGATGTGGCATCCCGAGCAGCTAAGGAAAGATGTGATGCTGGTTTTGGAGTAAATGAAACTGGCGAAGCTGTATATCTTGATTTTGCATCAGCAATCATGAGGTATGGCCAAGAAAAAGCCAATGTTTTACACCTCGAAAATCCGACAAAAGAGAAGATTAGAGAACTAGGAGAAAAAGTTATCGAATCCAAGTATGGTAACTTATTCCAGATGTATGAGAAGATCACGGATGACAATCCATATAAGACACCAATGATGATTTACCCCGCGGTGCACTATACTATGGGGGGGCTTTGGGTTGACTATAATCTTATGACCACTGTCCCAGGTTGTTTCGCTGCAGGTGAAGCAAACTTCAGTGACCATGGAGCAAACCGTTTAGGAGCCTCGGCATTGATGCAAGGCTTGGCTGATGGCTACTTTGTATTGCCATACACGATTGGTGATTTCCTAGCCAATGATATTAGAACTGGACCAATTCCAAACGACAGCCCTGAGTTTATGGAGGCGGAGAAAGAAACCAAACAACGGCTCGAAGCACTTGTTAATAATAAAGGAACGAAGTCTGTAGATCATTTCCACAAGCGTCTTGGCAAAGTGATGTGGGATAAGGTAGGAATGGCTAGAAATGAGGCAGGGTTGAAAGAAGCGATGGCAGAAATCAAGCAAATACGTGAAGAATTTTACCGAGACGTGTTTGTGCCAGGTGGTGTGAATGAATTAAACTCAGAGCTGGAAAAAGCTACACGGGTTGCTGATTTCCTTGAGCTGGGTGAGCTCTTTGCCAAAGATGCATTAGAGCGAACAGAGTCGTGTGGAGGTCACTTCAGAGAAGAATCACAAACGCCAGAAGGTGAAGCATTGAGAGATGATAAAAATTTCGCGTTCACTTCTGCGTGGGAATGGACGGGTGATCCGTCAAAGGCTAATCTTAACAAAGAAGATTTGACCTTCAATGACATTGAATTAAAACAACGATCTTACAAGTAATTGATATGAATTTAACACTTAAAGTTTGGAGACAAAAAAGTGCCGATGCTAAAGGCGCTATGGAAACCTACAAGGTGAGTGATATATCAGAACATATGTCCTTTCTTGAAATGATGGATGTGCTCAATGAGCACCTCATTTCAGAAGGCAAAGAGCCTGTAGCCTTTGATCATGATTGCCGAGAGGGAATCTGTGGAAGCTGTTCGATGTATATCAACGGAGAGCCTCACGGACCGGATAGAGGCGTAACCACATGTCAATTGCACATGCGCAGATTTAAGGATGGCGATACCATCCATATTGAACCATGGAGATCCAAGGCATTTCCAATCCTGAAAGACTTGGTGGTAGATCGTGGTGCTTTTGATCGAATCATTCAAGCTGGGGGAT
>JALRDM010000256.1 GCA_023262195.1 Salibacteraceae bacterium
ATCTGGTTTCGGTTCTACTTTTGGCTCTGGCTCTTTCTTTTCTTCTACCTCTGGTGTAGGTTCATCTACGGGCTCAGGAGCCGGATCTTCCTTTTGCGATTTCACAACTTCCTCATCAAGCTTCTTTTCCTCTACCTCCTCCACGGGCTCTTCTTCCACTGGCGGTTCCAAAGCCTCCTCCTCTTCAGTAACCTCTGAGGCCAACTCTAAGGATTCTTCGCCATTTTTCTCTAGGTTGCACTCGCGCACCCATTTTTGACCATCCACCAAATAGTATTCATCGCTGTATGAGTAAACCTGGTAAAACTTATTGAGTGCACCCAATGCTTTCTCGCACTGACCGTTTTTGGCATAGGCTATTGTCAGGTAGTAGTAAACATATTCTGGTGCTCTGCGCTCTTTGTTTGATCCGGATTGGTAGTCTGTTACATAAAGTTTCGAAGCTTCTTCTAATAGGCCGACTGCCTTTTGTATTTCTTTATCCTCTTTCACATAGCACAGCCCAAGGAGGTAGTTTAAATTGGCATTTTTTGGATCAGCCCCCCACAATTTCTCCAAAATAGGAATGGCTTCCTGTAGTTTGTGATTAGCCAAATGCAACTTGGCCGCATTAAAATCTTCTCGTTGATTTTGAGCAAATGCAGCAGTAACAACAAGGGTGCTGGTGAATAAGATCAGCAAGTGCTTTGGCAGTTTAATCATAGTATATCAAACTTAGTTTAGTCGCGTGCACAAGGCACGAGCAATCCGCGGAATTATCGACACAAGAATGTAAATAGGGTCAAAACGAAAGCTCGCAAAGGATAGCGTGGTGATCAGAAGCGGTAGGAACCACAGAAACTTCCTGAGCGCTCATCCCATGACCAGAAAAGATATGATCAACACGAATGGGCAACCAATCGAGGCTTGAACGCCAACCGTTACCAGTTTCACGCAAAAGATCCTTGTGCTGTTCAGCAAACAATTCATAGGCAGTCATGCCTGGAGTGGCGTTAAAATCGCCTGCGATGAGCATTGGGTTGTGTATGGATACTTTGTTCAAAATCATTTCAGCCTGCAGCCCTTGTTTGGACATTACATGTGATGGAGTTAGGTATGAGTGATCTGATTTAGGTAACCGAAAATTGAAGCTTTGCAGATGCAGGTTTACCAACCAAAGGGGTTGATTATTTATAGCCACCGAAAACAATACTGCTTCATTGGTAGGTCCAGATTGCTCGAAGATTTTCTCCCAATTTTCTATGGGATATTTTGAAAACACCGCCACTCCGAAAATATTGTCTTTTTGAGGTTCAAAACGATGATAAGGCATGGCCAAATCATCCGCATAGTTCTGCGCTACCGACTGCACATCCGGCCATTTATGATACAAACCAAACTCTTGTAGCAAAACTACATCGGCATCCAATTGTCGGAGTTCGTCTGCAATGGACTTAGCCACCACGGTATCATTTTGAAATTGCCCTACGTTGAGCGTAACCAGCCGATATGACGCTGTTTCACTTCCAAAACCGAAATGCAGCGATGCATTTTTCCAGATGAAAAGCGATATAAATATGGACATAACCAGCAACGGAACCAGCGGACTCCTTTTTATGCCAGCAACGATAAAACAGAGAAGAATGCTGAAGACGCACAGTCCGGGTAATGATGCCCAAAACAAGTTATACGCAATAGCAATCATCGGATGAACAAAATAACCCTTGGGCTAACCATTGGTGGGGTAATTTCTTGCCCCAAATATTGCACTGCCCACCCTCACCATAGTGGAACCACACTCGATGGCCAACTTGTAATCGCCACTCATGCCCATGGATAAATGATTCATCTCCACATGCTTTGGAGTATCCGAGGCTTTAATGTCTTCAAATAGTTGCTTCAGCCCCTTGAACTCACTTTTAATTTGATCGGTATTGTCAGTGTTGGTAGCCATGCCCATCAAACCAACCACTCGAATATGCTCGAGCTCTTGTAACTCAGTGGAAGCAATCAACGTTCGCACTTCTTTCTCATCCATACCAAATTTGGTGTCTTCCTTGGCAATGAACACCTGAATGAGGCAATCAATAACACGTTCGTTTTGCTTGGCACGTTTGTTAATCTCCTTGAGCAACTTCAGGCTATCTACCCCGTGAATCAAATGAACGAATGGCGCAATGTATTTCACCTTGTTGCGCTGCAAATGACCAATCAGGTGCCAACGGATGTCTGATGGCATCGTTTCGCTTTTAGCAACCATTTCTTGCACTTTGTTCTCCCCGAAATGACGGTGCCCTGTATCATAGGCCTCCATCACCTTTTCGGCAGGGTGCGTTTTCGATACCGCGATTAGTTCAACGTGATCTGGAAGCTCGGCTTTTAAGCCATTTAAATTCTCTGCTATGCTCATGGTGCAAATATGCGCATCGTCAATTTGAACCGATCGTTAAGACTCGTCTTGCATGACTTCGCAAACACACCGAAAACCAATCTTTGAGGATGCGGATTCTGAAAGTTGTGGAATTGATGAATCTTCGTCTTTATCAGTATTCCAAGAGCCGCCAACATGCATATTTTCTTCCTGCACCCATTCGCTCACATTTCCAACGATGTTGTATACACCGTATTGGTTTGGCCAGTAGCTTTTTACTGGTGCCGTGATATCCGCACCATCATTCGATGTGCTGGCAACACCCATTTTATCAATTGGGTCTCTTTTTAAATTAAATCGGGCCATTCCTCGATACTTACTCTTTCCCTCATCGCCAAACAAGAATGGCAATTGTTCAAGGTCTGCATACATAAGCTGCCATTCTTCAATTGATGGTAATCGATACAAATACTGAGCAGGTGCTTTCTTCTCCTTTTTATTTGCTGCAAGGTTTTCCTTTACGCGATCGGTGCGCCACGCACAATACCTCATCGCCTGAGTTTGAGTAACGCCCACTACGGGGTAGTCTCTAAACTCAGGATGACGCAGGTATAGATTCATCATGACCGAATCACAGCAACCGTTTCCACCCCACACGTTGGTGTCAGGCAAGGCATCTTGATATTCAGCTGACTTTCGGCCAGATTTTTCTGCAATCCAGTGGAGATACTCGTTCCAATTCAAATTCGTAATCTCGGTTTGATCGTAATACAATGAATTCGAAACCTTGACTACTCCGGGAAGCACTTTGCTGTAATCGGGTTCTTTTCCTTTTCCGAACATAAATATGAGCGACATGGGCACTAAGAGGTAATAAAGTCTCGTTGTTGACATGCGATTAAATTCGATATTGTGGGTGTAACCTCAAATGGTTATTGTTAATTCACCCGAAAGTAACCCTGATAAATCAAAGCATATGAAATCAAAGGAGGAAATCGTTTCAAATTGGCTGCCCAGATACACAGGTAGTGCGCTGGACCAATTTTCAAAATACATTCTGCTGACCAACTTCGACAACTATGTAGCACGGTTTGCCGATAAACATGGGGTTGAAGTAATTAGTAAAGACAAGGCCATGCCCACAGCACATGCCGATGGCATCAGCATTATCAATTTTGGGATGGGTAGCCCAAATGCCGCTACCATTATGGATTTGCTCTCGGCCATAGACCCAAAGGCCGTGTTGTTTTTAGGCAAGTGTGGAGGACTGAAATCCAAGAGCCGCGTGGGCGATTTTATTCTACCCTTGGCCGGAATTAGAGGCGAGGGAACGTCCAACGATTATTTTCCACCAGAAGTTCCAGCGCTGCCGGCCTTTACGTTGCAGCGCTCGGTTTCTTCTACCATTCGAGATAAAGGAATGGACTATTGGACAGGCACGGTTTACACCACCAACAGGCGTGTTTGGGAGCATGACGACCGATTCAAAACTTATCTAAGAGAGATTAGAGCTATGGCCATTGACATGGAAACCACTACCCTATTTTCAGCTGGATTTTACAACCAAATTCCAATCGGAGCGCTTCTGCTTGTTACCGACCAACCGATGGTTCCTGAAGGAGTGAAAACGGATGTAAGCGATAAAAATGTCACCGAAAAGTTTGTGGATGCTCATATTCAAATCGGTATTGACGCGCTCAAGGAGATTCGAGAAGAAGGGCGTTCGGTTCGGCATTTAAGGTTTGAGTAACCTTTTATATTTAATCAGCCAAAGAGATTGAGCTGTACGGAAGTGTCAACCTTCACAAAGTGATCAGATGACAAATTCACTTTCGTTACATCGCCAAAGATCTTTTGCCTGGCCAATTTAAACGTGTCCCTGACCTGGTCGGCCATGGTTCCCGTACCTTTCATTCGAGTACCGAACCGCGAATCTTTTATGCTCCCATCATGTGCTTCTGCAATCTGGTTCAACACTTTGCTGGCACGATCTGGAAAGACTTGATTTAGCCAATGGGTAAACACTTCACCAACCGGACCATTGAGCCTAACAAAAATGTAATTCGCGTTTCTGGCTCCAGCATCCTTTACAGCTGATAGCAAGTCGAAAATCTCATGGCTATTCAATCCGGGAATGATAGGCGCCATATTTACGCTCACAGGAATACCTTTATCTGTGAGTTTTTCTATTGTTTGTAGTTTCATTTTGACTGAACCGGTGCGCGGCTCCATCACCCTCCGCAATTCTTCGTTCAAGGTGGTAATGCTCATCACCACATGCACAAGGTCATAAGCTTGCATTTCTTCTAAAACATCAATATCTCGCTGAATCAAAGCGTTTTTGGTAATGATGCC
>JALRDM010000257.1 GCA_023262195.1 Salibacteraceae bacterium
AGAATGATGATTAGCCCCATTTCGCCAACAATACTCCACTGAATGCCCGTTTCAGAGATTACTCGATTCCCATACTCTTTCCTAAGGCTCTCGAGCGCTGCAAATTTTTCAGCGTTAACTATCTCACCTCTATCAATGATGGCGGTCCCACGATCTACCTTTCCAACGATGGTAATGATATCATTGATTGCTAAATCGGTTAAGCGCTTTGTTAAGCTGTCATTGTAGTGCGTGTTAGGTTTTACCGATTCTACTGCCGCTTGATATAAAATTGATTTGCAAAGACTATCCGCCTCAACTGCTAAGCCACTGTCAACGGCAGAGATGATGGTGTTTATTTTGGGTAGAAGATCGTTTTCTGAAGTCCTTAACTCGCCATTAAACTCGATAAGTACTTTGTCAAATGGTTTGAGATTTACGTCACCCAATTCATTTCTGGCCAGTAGTCCTTTTGATAATTGATTTGCCATGATTTCTGAAATCGCGATCATGGCAGAGTCGCAGATGTGTATGGTGTCTGGAAGTCGAGCATGTACTGATTGACCAAACTTTGCTAAAACTTCATCGGTGTTTTCGCTTTTGTAAGAAAACACCAAAGGCTGCGAAGCAATGATTGACTCTTTTTCTTTTTGGATTTCAGCCTCAGATTTCAGAATACCAAACTCAAACGGAGCCAAAAGCTTATCGTGCTTCCAAGGTTGGTTGAGTTGATACTCATATTTAAACAGACCTTGCTCAGGAACGAAAATATATATCACAGCAAGCGTCACCACAAATACGGCAGCGCGCTGAATGGCTGCATAATTCCGTATGTGATCCTTCCAGTTTTTCACAATAGCGAATGTAGTATTTGGATTGAAGGTTATCATTAAAGAGACTCATTGCGTTTTTCATCAAGAAATTTTGAGGTTGATTGCCACAGATATTTACCAAATACTTTGGTTTTTGCAGATTTTGCAATTATCTCAATCAATCAAATATCATATTGGTAAAATCTGCTAAAATCTGCGATAGTCATTGATTCAGCCGTTTTTGATGCCCTTATGTCGGCCATAGGTTTGCCTCAAATTCTTAAATCAAATACTATGAAAACGATTTTTAAAACTGCGTTAATTCTCTTGGTCTCGGTAAATTTCATCGGAACCTTAAAAGGTCAAGAAAGCTTTCAATCACCGAACCAAAAGTCTATTGCTGTGATGGCGATGGAGACAAGCAACATCGTACAAGAAAGTGGCGATATTGAATCTCTTGCGGCACTTAAGCTGCAATCGATACCCAATGTCATTGTACCGAGGAAATATGATGTAATCGAACACTTTAACAATAGAAACATCTCAATTGACAACTGTTTGAGCACCAAATGCTTGGTGGAAGAGGGCAGGGCAATGGAGGTTGATTATGTATTGACAGGATCTGTTACTCGATATGGCGAGCGAATCATCATTCAGCTATCCCTTATTGATATTGAGAAGGGAGAAATAAGGGCCACCGATCAAAATGAATACTACAATTTAGGATCGGAGCTTGAAGGCATGATGGAGATTAGTATGAATAATCTATTCGATATCGAGTCTGACGCGATGCTCAAAAATGCATTGGAAAAGAACTCTGATTTGGTGGATGAACAGATTGTTGAGCGGATTAATCTTACTGGTCCTAGGATGGGTATTGGCTACGTGGGAGGCTTGCAAGGACAAAGACTTATGGATTCTAAAAGCAACAACGGCTATGGCATGTTTCCAGTAATGACTCAATTCGGTTATCAATTTGAATGGCAATATATGAGTGCTGGAAACATGCAGGCGCTTATTGAATTCATTCCTCTTATCAGCGGAATGGATCAAGGTAGATTTATACCAAGCGTTACATTGATGAATGGCTTTCGCCATAGCCGCACAGGTTGGGAGTTCGCTTTTGGGCCAACC